>NZ_JANION010000092.1:0-12782 GCF_024610815.1 Mixta sp. | reverse complement strand
ATTACTGTTAACTGGATATTTAAGACAAATCTTAAATATCGCTTAAGGAGAGAAAAGGAAAGAACAATAAAAATGGAGACCTGATTATTATGCCAATCCCCTGCTTCCCGTTTCGATTTTCTTTATTAGCCCGCTTTGTTTCTTCAACCCTGGGCCTGACTATAGCGTTATCCGCGCCTGCCCAGGCGAACGGCCTGCTCTGTTTTAATAACAGTTCGTGCCACCAGATCGAAGACTGGATCGCCTCCGGGTATAAATTTGTAACGGGCGTGAACGAGAGTTCGCCAGACCCGGAATTTCCCGACAATACGGTTTACTCGCTAAATATTGTTAACGAAGCAGAGAACCTGGGCATGGTTTTTGAAAGCGATGCGACGCTTATCCTCAACGCAGGCGACCTGTTAACGCTTAACGATCAGGGTAAAGCGGTGAATGCTCCCGGCACGCTGACGGTCGGCACTGCGGCGACAAATGGAAAACTGGAGCTGGCCAGCAACGTGACCATTATCTCATCAAGAGAAAACCTCGCTGAAAAAAATAACAGCCCTTATTCAAATTCTGGCGTCTATTTAATGACGGGAAGCAAGCTGTCCATTGGCGGTAACCTGAACCTCCATAATCAGTTTGAAACGCAGGGCATTAATAACGAGGACGGTAGTCTGCGCGTTCAGGGTGGCGTCAGCGTACAACGACAGCCGGGAGAACAGTTTCAGGCGCCGGAAAAGTTTACTGCGATTGAAAACACAGGAAATATCGATATTGGCGGCATGCTCACCCTGCTCTCAAAGCCAGCGAGCGCAACCGACAGCGGCGCGTTCTATGGTATCAAGAATAACGGCGGGAAAATCACCGTCGGCGGCCTTTTGGCCGTGGATGTGTCCAATAGCGCCGCCAGTCAAACCTATTACGGCTTAAAAAACAGCGGCGACGTCAGCTTAACCGGCATGGCCGCCGTGCTGTCACGCGCGCAGGAAAGCGACGAAGGCAAGCGCGATTTTTACCATATTGATAACAGCGGCACGCTCGATATTAACGGTCAGGTTTTTCTCGACAGCCAAAGCCTGGTGAATGCGGAGCGTAACGATCGCTTTATCAATGAGGTTTACGCCATTTATTCAACGGGCGAAACCACCCTCAACGCCACCAGCCTGGTGCTGAATGGCAAAATGGTTGCCGACGGCGGCGCCATCACTCTCGCCAACGACCCGGCCTACAGCGGTTATATTACCGGTCTGACCGAAACGCAAAACGGCGGCACGATTAATATGACGCTCGCAGGCGCAAACAGCATCTGGGCGATGACGGGCGACAGCTCGCTGACTAACCTGAGCCTCAATAACGGCGCAACGCTCAATTTCGGCGGCAACCAAAGCGCCGCGTTCCGCACGCTAACGGTGGAAGGCAACTACCATGGCGACGATGCGCTGCTGGTGATGAATACCCAGCTGGGCGGCGATGCTTCGCCCACCGACAGGCTGGTTATTCAGGGCGACACGTCCGGCAGAACCTTTGTGCAGATCAATAACCTTAACGGTCTGGGAAGCGAGACGGAAAACGGGATAGAGTTGATTAGCGTCGGCGGCGTTTCAGCAGGCACGTTCGATCAGAAAGGCCGTACTACCGCCGGACTGTATGATTACTTCCTGCGGAAGAAAGAGAACAATTGGTATTTAACCAGCCAGTATGAGACGCCGGAGCCAGAGCCAACCCCTGAACCTGCGCCGGAACCGGCACCTGAACCCGCGCCTGTGCCCGCGCCTGAACCTGCGCCCAAACCTGACCCGGCGCCCGCGCCTGAACCCGCGCCCGCACCTGAACCTGCGCCCGCACCTGAACCCGCGCCCGCGCCTGAACCCGCTCCCGCACCTGAACCCGCTCCCGCACCTGAACCTGCGCCCGCACCTGAACCCGCGCTCGCGCCGGAACCGACGCCCGCGCCCGCCAAACGGGCCTGGCGACCGGAAAGCGGAAGCTATATGGCAAACATCGCCGCAATGAACAGCCTGTTTTTGCTGCAATATCACGATCGCCTCGCGCAGCAAACGCGTCAGAGTCTGGCGAACGGGGAAACCCACGGCGCGCTGTGGCTGCGTCAGACCGGCGGCCGCGACCGCAACATCGATCTTAGCGGCCAGCTAACGACGCGCGGCAACAGCTATGTGACGCAGCTCGGCAGCGATCTGCTGACGTTCAGCCACGGCGAAAGCGCCTTCACCGTCGGCGCCTTTGCCGGATATGGCCACCACCGCAATCATACCCGCGCGTCGCTCACCGGTTACCGCTCACGCGGCCAGGTGAACGGCTACAGCCTCGGCCTTTACGGCAGCTGGCTGAACAACGGCGCTTATATCGACAGCTGGCTTCAACACACCTGGTTTAACGGCAGCGTGAAAGGCGATGAGCTGGAGAATCAGGTCTATAAAGCCAAAGGCTACCTGGCCTCTATAGAGAGCGGCTACGCAATGCGCGCCGGCGCCGTCACCCTGACGCCTAAAGCGCAGCTGGCCTGGCTGGGCGTCAAGGCGGATACCTTTACAGATAGCCAGGGAACCCGAGTAAAAAGCAAAGGCGACGGCAGCCTGTCGACCCGCCTGGGGGCGCGCGTCGCGCTGACCGAAGGCAGCCTCGTCACGCCCTACATCGAGGCCAACTGGCGGCATCACACACAGCCTTTCGCCGTGCAGATGGGCACCGGCGAAAACCAGCCGTCAGGCGCGCGTAATCTGGCGGAAGTGAAACTGGGAGGAGAAGCGCGTCTGGCGCAGCGGCTGACTGGCTCTGTCGATGTGACGCACGCGGCGGGCGCGCATCGTTATCAGGAAACCTCAGGAAGGCTGAATCTGAGCTGGACGTTCTGAAAGCGGCAGCAGGCCCCCGACTAAGGGGGCCTGCTCTGCCCCCTTTTCACCAGGCGCGCGGCGATGAATTAGCATACGGCGACCTGAGCGGTGCGCGGCAGCACCATCATCATTTCGCCACAGGTCAGCATCAAATTCACGCCCTGGCCGTTAAGCGGCCATTCGCGCAGGAAAGCGAGCGTCTTCGGCGGCAGCTGCGGCGCGATGGCGCGGCGTTCCTGAATGCCCGGACCGCGCAGACGCAGCGTCAACCCACCGTTCAGCGCAGGCACTTCCAGAATTACCGTCGCGCCAGGCGCGCAGATTGCCGCCAGGTCAGGATCGCTGTCGCTGTGCAGCAGCGCAAATGCAGCAGGTTGTTCCGAGGTCAACGGCGCGCCGTTGTTCCGATGCAGGCTGTCGCGCAGCGCGGACGTCTCCAGCATAGGATCAATAAACAGCGGCGTATCCGCCTCATTCAGCGTGGTCAACAGCGCAGTAGCAGCCGGAGAGATGCCCGCCCACTGTTCTGTGCAGGGCAGCATAACCGCTGCGCCGGGTTCGCTCATCGCTTTCAAAATACGACGCAGCACGGGCTGCGTTTCAACTACGGGGCGGTTTAAGCTCGCCAGTAAACTCATTGTTCTTCTCCATTATTCTTCGCCGAATGCTCAAGCGTTAATTCTGTCATATCGCCGCGCGCCAGGCTGACGGCATATTCCGCCAGGCGGCCATCGGCGGCCCGGCTCAGGGTGCGGACGGAGAGCAGCGGCGCCTGTAGCGGCACGGCCAGCAGTCGACACTCTTTCGCCTGCGCGCGACGTGTAGTGATACGGGTTTGCACTAAAGTAAGCGGCTGGTCGCGCTGCTGCAAAAAGTCATGCAGCGCGCCGCTGCGGTAGTGCTGAAGCTGCGGCCACCAGGCAAGCTGAGGCAGGAAATGGTTGGTCACGCAGACCGGAACGCCCTCCATCCGACGCAGCGTGCGCAGATGGATAACCTGTTCGCCTTCCCTGCAGGCCAGTGCGGCCGCCACTTCCTGGCTGGCCGGACGCAGCACCGCCAGCAGGCGTTCGCTGGCGGCATCGCTACCCTGCTGCCGTAAATCATGGCTAAAGCGGGCGCGCGTATAGTGAGGATAGTTGACGGAATGCATCAGCACCAGTACGCCAACGCCGGGACGACGTAAAACCAGACCTTTACTTACCAGCTCATCCACCGCCCGACGCAGCGTATGCCGGTTTACCGCAAAGCGCGTCGCCAGCTGCTGCTCCGGCGGCAGATAGTCGCCCGATTGATAACGGCTCAGCACCTCCTGCTCCAGCTGTGCGGCAATGGCCTGATAAACGCTGGTCGGATGTCTGGATAGCTCGTTCATAACCGATTCCTCATGCCGCCGCGTCCGGTTCGGCGCGGCTTATGACGCTACTCTGGCGGGACAACATGACAGACGGGTGACGCGCCGGTGGCAGCGCGATGAATTTGCGTTAAGTTTGATTAGCTGAACGCAAAAAAAATTAGCCATATTAATCAGTAATTATATATTGCTGACAGCCTGAGCCAACCTCATTTCAGCGGGTGCGCCTGATGTAGCAAAGCGAAGCCCCCTTTTGTATGTCACACTTAAAGAACGGTTTTTGGTACAGCGAGAGCTTGAATGTTTAATAAAGATCAACACCCAGAAAGTTTTCGCCACGAGTTTGTTCGGGAGGTCATCTTTCCGTTAGTGGCGGTGCTGATCATTATCTGGTCTGCCGCCAGCTTTAGCCTGCTGTGGACCTCGCATCACAATAACGCTGAGGCGGTGACGCAGCAGGAAAGTATTATTAAAACCGCCTTCGTGCAGAGCATGACGGAGCATCAACGTCAGCTGCACAGCCTGACCAACTGGCCGCCGTTTGGCCAGCTTTTGCAACAGCCGCAGATCGATCTGGGCTGGCTGGATGATAATGTCGGCCGCTGGCTGTATGAGATGTTCGGCCATCAGGACATTTTCATTATCGATCCGCAGGAAACGATTCTGGCGGGCTGGCAAAACGGCCAGCGCATCGACAACAGCCGTTGGCCCGCGTTTGAAAAGGCGTTGGCGCCATGGCTACAGGGTCACAGCACGGAAGATAAAGTGGATTTCACGCGCGTTCAGCAGCGAGCCGCGATGGTCGCCATCGGCGATATCAGCGCTGGTGCCAGCGAAAGCGGCTATCGGCTGGTCAGCATTAAGTATCTGGACGATGGCTTTTTGAAAGCGTTAGCGCAGCGCAGTCTAATCAAACACCTGCACTATATCGGCGACGCCGCCGCGCCGCCGGGCCTGGCGCGCTTTGAGCTTTTCTCGCGTCTCGGCATATCGGCGGGCTATTTTGCCTGGACGCCGGAGCGGCCTGGCACAGAGATGCTGAAGCTGCTGATCCCGCTGCTGGCGGCCGTGCTGCTGTTAACCACGCTGGTGTGCGTGGTGATGATGTATCGCCTGTGGCGCCTGCGGCTGCGGCTGTCGCAGTCGATGCTGCAACTGGGCGCCAGCGAAGCGCAGGCGCAGCACCTGGCGTTTCATGATGTGCTGACCGGGCTGGCCAACCGCGCGCTAGTCGAGGAGCGTCTGACGCAGGCGCTGGCGCGCGCCATGCGCAACGGCAGCCAGACGGCGCTGCTGCTGCTTGACCTCGATCGCTTTAAAAATATCAACGATACCTATGGTCATCACGCCGGAGACGATCTGATTATCTCGGTGGCGCATCGTCTCTCCGCCCTGCTACGCGAAAGCGATACCGTCGGACGCATCGGCGGCGATGAATTTGTTATCGTACTGGAAGATATTGCGGAGATAGATGAGGTCGACCGGCTATGTCAGGGGGTTATCGATGCGCTGGGACAACCTTATATTCTGCTTGGCAGCGAAACCTGGGTCGGCGTCAGCATTGGCGTCGCGATCGCGCCGCAGGACGGTCTGGATCGTCAGGAGCTGATGCGCAAGGCGGATATCGCGCTCTACGAAGCGAAAAACGAAGGGCGCGGCCAGTATCGCCTGTTTGCGCGCGCGATGGATGAATCGGTGCAAACGCGTCAACAGATCGCCGCCGATCTGCGCATCGCACTCCAACAGCAAGAGGGGCTGGAAGTATGGTATCAACCCCTGATGGATGTGACCGGCGAGCAAATTGTCGGTTTTGAAGCGCTGCTGCGCTGGCACCATGCGCAACGCGGCGCCATTCCGCCCTCCGAATTTATTCCCATCGCCGAAGAGACGGGGTTGATTTTACCGATTGGCGAATGGGTACTGCGCGAAGCGTGCCGCGTTGCGCTGCGCTGATCATCGCCGTCAACGTATCGCCGATACAGTTTCGCGCCTCCGGGTTTGTGCAGCGTTTTAAAGAGATCGTGCTGGCGGAAGGCGCCGAGCCGCGCCACATTGAACTGGAGATTACCGAAGGGGTGCTGATCGAGGATGAGCGCGAGGCGCGCAATATCATTATCGCGCTGCGCGAGGCGGGCTTCCGTATTGCGCTGGATGATTTCGGCACAGGCTACTCCAGCCTCAACTACCTGAGCAACTTTCCGGTGGACAAAATTAAGATCGACCGCTCTTTTACCCAGTCGCTGGGCATTGCGGAAAATTCAACGGCAATTATCGAATCGGTGGTGCGGCTGGGTCATGCGATGGGATTGACCGTCACGGCGGAAGGGGTGGAAACCAGCGGGCAGATGTCGGCGCTGGCGGAGGCGGGCTGCAACCAGCTGCAGGGCTATCTGTTCAGCAAGGCGGTGCCGCCTGAGAAAATTGCGGCGATGCTGGAAAAACGTAAGGCGGGATAAAAACGCATCCCGCCTTAACGCGTCGGACGGGAAGCCCGCCCGGTTTCAGCCGTCACTGTCACTCAGGAAAGTCGGTGCCGAGAGTGGTCTCTTTCCACGCTTCAATCTGCGCCAGCCGCTCGCGCAGCTTGCTGGTCACCGCCTCGAAGCCAAACGCGCCCATCACCAGATGGCGCGGCGGATTCTCCTGTTCGGTAATGGCGATCATCGCCGCCGCCGCCCGCGCCGGATCGCCCGGCTGTTTGCCGCTGTAGCCCGCGGTGTTTTTCATCCGCGCGCCGGCGGTTTCCGCATAATCCGCGATGCGGTTTTCAGTCTGATGCAGCGAGCGCCCCGCCCAGTCGGTGCGGAACGGGCCCGGCTCGACGCAGGTGACTTTAATCCCCAGCGGCGCGCCCTCTACTGCCAGCGCGTCAGACCAGCCTTCCACCGCATGTTTGCTGGCGGCGTAATAGCCGGAGCCGGGGAAGCCGATCAGCCCGGCGACGGAGGTGATATTGATGATATGTCCGCGGCGCGCCTGGCGCATCGCTGGCAGCACCGCGCGCGTCATGGCGAACAGGCCGAAGACGTTAGCGTCGAACTGCGCGCGGATTTCCGCCTCTACGCCCTCTTCCACCGAAGACTGATAGCCGTAGCCAGCGTTATTCACCAGCACGTCGATGGCGCCGAATTTCTCCAGCGCCGCCTTGACCGCGCTGTCGATGGTGGCGCTGTCGGTCACGTCAAGCGCCAACGCCAGCGCGTGCTGTTCGTTGCCCTGCACCAGGTCGGCGACTTTCTGCACGTCGCGCGCCGTCACCACCACGTTAAAGCCGCGCTCGATCGCCTGTTGCGCCAGTTCACGGCCAAAGCCGGTTGAGCAGCCGGTAATCAGCCAGACCGGGGTGTTTGCCTTCATTAAGTTATCCTCTTTCAGGGTATCTTTTCTGTCTCACGATAGGCCCAACCGCGCAGGCGGCCAGGCTAACGAGCAGCATACGCTATCGCCACCGCCCGTTAATAAGCGTCTGATGCGTCGGATTATTTCTTCTTGCCCGGCAACACTTCGTTCAGCAGCTGGCTGGCGGTATCGCCAATCACCTGCGCGGCGCCGCGATCGCCTTTGACCATGGAAGCCATAAA
This sequence comes from Mixta sp., assembly GCF_024610815.1. NCBI lineage: Bacteria > Pseudomonadati > Pseudomonadota > Gammaproteobacteria > Enterobacterales > Erwiniaceae > Mixta > Mixta sp. The sequence continues at coordinate 5,007 of NZ_JANION010000092.1, read as the reverse complement.
GGCTTTTGCCTGTTTAAAGGTGATATGCGGCGGCAGCGGCGCGACTTCAGGATCGGTTTTCACCTCCAGCACCACTGGCCGGTCGCTGGTTAATGCTTCCTGCCAGGCGCCGCTCAGCTTTTCGGGATCGTCAACGTAGATGCCTTTCAAACCGAGCATTTCGGCGAAAGCGGCATAGTGCACGTTGGGGATAGACTGGCTGGCTTCAAAACGCGGGTTGCCTTCCATTACGCGCTGCTCCCAGGTGACCTGATTCAGGTCCTGGTTATTGAACACGCAGACCACCAGCCGTCCGTCGCCCCAGCTCTTCCAGTATTTCTGGATGGTGATCAGCTCCGCCATGTTGTTCATCTGCATCGCGCCGTCGCCGACCAGCGCCACCACCGGCCGGTTGGGGTAAGCAAACTTCGCGGCGATAGCATAGGGCACCGCCGCGCCCATACAGGCGAGGCCGCCGGAGAGCGTGGCGCGCTGTCCCTGTTTCACCCGATAGTCGCGGGCAAACCAGTTGGCGCAGGAGCCGGAGTCGGAGGTGACGATGGCGTCTTCCGGTAGCAGCGGCGACATCTCCCACACCACGCGCTGCGGGTTGACCGAGCTGGCGGGCGCCATCGCTCTCTCTTCCATCACCTGCCACCAATCCTGCACCTGGCGTGCGATATCCTCCTGCCAGCTGCGGTCTTCTTTACGTTTCAGCAGCGGCAGCAGCGCGCGCAACGTTTCCGCCGCATCGCCATGCAGATTCACTTCGCAGGGATAGCGCAGGCCGAGCATTGCCGGATCGATATCGATCTGTACGCCGCGCGCTTTGCCCTCTTCCGGCAGGAACTCGGTCCAGGGGAAGCCGCTGCCGATCATCAGCAGCGTATCGCAGTTTTTCATCATCTCTGATGACGGCTTCGTGCCCAGCAGACCGATGGAGCCGGTGACGAACGGCGCATCGTCCGGCAAGACATCTTTGCCCAGCAGCGCCTTCGCCACGCCTGCACCAAGCAGGTTAGCCGCCTGCACCACTTCTACCGCCGCGCCGCGCGCGCCGGAACCGATCAGAATCGCCACTTTTTTACCGGCGTTCAGCACCTCGGCGGCGCGCAGCAGATCCTCATGGTAAGGGACAATTTTCGGCCGCTGATAGCCGGGGCCGGAGTGAGTAAAGCCGTGCAGATGCTGCGGCGCCTGCCAGGGCTCATCCTGTAAGTCCTTCGGTAGGATCAGCACCGCCACGCCGTTTTGCGCTTTGGCGATGCGCACGCCGCGATCGACCAGATGCTGTACCTGCGCAGGGGCCGCAGCCTCCTGAACAAAGTTCGCCACGTCGGAAAAGACGCGATCAAGATTCAGTTCCTGCTGATAGCTGGCGGCGCGGGAGGTGGTTTCCGCCTGGCCGGAGATCGCCAGCACCGGCGCATGGTCAAGTTTGGCGTCATACAGGCCGGTCAACAGATGGGTGGCGCCGGGGCCGCCGGTAGAGAGGCAGACGCCCAGCTCGCCGGTGAATTTGGCATGGCCCGCCGCCATAAACGCCGCCATCTCTTCATGGCGCACCTGAATAAATTCGATGCCCGCGCCCTTTTTATTGGCGCGCTGGATGGCCCCCAGGACGCCGTTAATGCCGTCGCCGGGGTAGCCGTAAATGCGGGTTACGCCCCACGCTTTCAGGCGCTGCACGAAAAAATCGCTGGTCTTCATTGCCATCGTCTGTCTCTCCCTCTCAGATTACACAGACTTTAAGCATAGCCGACCTCGTCAGAAGGCAACCGCAGCGATTAGCCCATCGCCTGACTCATGACGCTCCAGGCAATCATTCCCTGCGGCCGCCACTCTTGTCCGCGCACCATGCGCAGCGGCGCGTCCACCGGTTGCAGGCCGCAGCGTTGCAGCCAGGGCCCTAAGCCGCAGCTGCGGCTGCTGTCGATGCGCACGAACCCGCCCGCCAGCGGCTGCATCGCCTGCGCAATCAGCCGCTGCGCGTCTGACGCGTCGGCGGCGATCGTCGGACCAATCACATAACCATGACCAAAGCGCCTGGTGACCGCAAAGCCGGTCGGCACGTCGTTTTGGCGCGTGACAATAATGCTGGCGCCGTCGGCGAACAGCCGCTCCAGCAGCGCCAGACGCTGAAAGCCGTTAGCACGGTAGTCGAGCTGCGCCAGCGCGGGCAGATCGCCGCGCCTCGCCAACTGCGGCGGCTCAGCCGGCGGCGGCGGGATTAATGATGGGGTTTGATACTGGATAATCTCGCCGGTTTCGACAAATCCGACCCGACGATAGAGCGGCGCGCCCGCCTCGGTAGCGTGCAGATGCAGTTCCATACCCGCCAGCCGTTCGAGCGTCTGCCGCAGCAGCGCGCCGCCGACGCCCTGACCGCGCGCGGCCTCCGCCACGATAATCACGCCGATGCTGGCGCGCTGCGCTCCCCAGCGCTAGAAAAGGGTGCTGCCGATAACCTGGCTATCCTGCTCCGCCACCAGCCCTTCGCCCAGCGCCAGCATCAGCTGCCAGTCGGCGAGGCGGTGCGGCCATTTAACTTCCTGCGTCAGCGCCACGCAGGCGGCGAGATCCTGCGGCGTCATGGTACGTATTTTCATTGTCGGCGCGCTCCGTTAAGGTAAAAAAAACACCTTAATCGCTGTGGCGAAGAACGGCAATGCGCGTCAGATCTGAAAATCGATCGCCGGCTCCTCCTCCTGGGTATTCAGCGCCTGACGTTTCATCTCCTCCAGCGACAGGTTGGCGTTGCAGAGTTCAAGGAATTGCCAGACGTAGTTGCGTTGCAGCTGTCCGCGTTTCAGGGCGAGCCAGACGGTGCTGGGCTCAAACAGATGGCGCGCGTCGATGCGCGTCAACGCCGCCTCCGCCGCCAGCTGGCACGCCTGATCCGCCAGGATGCCGACGCCCAGCCCCAGCTCGACATAGGTTTTCACCACGTCCGAATCCTGCGCGCTGAGCACGATGTCGGGCTTCAGTCCGGCGGCGTGAAAGGCGCGGTCGACGCGCGAACGGCCGGTGATGCCCTGACGGTAAGTGATCAGCGGATAGCGGCTGAGCGCGGCGAGGGAAACAGGGCTCTCCTGTTCCAGCGCGTGCCCTTTCGGCACCAGCAGCGCGTGGTGCCAGTTAAACCAGGGAAAGGCGGCCAGCGACGGCTGATTGACCAGCTGTTCGCTGGCGATGCCGATATCCGCCTCGCCAGCGGTGACCATGGCGACAATCTCCTGCGGCGAGCCCTGATTCAGCTCCAGCCGCACCTGGGGCCAGATGGCGCGAAAGGCTTTAATCACCTTCGGCAGGCTGTAGCGCGCCTGGGTGTGGGTGGTGGCGATGGTCAGCACGCCGCTGGTCTCATTGGTGAAAACATCCGCCAGCCGCCGCACCCGGCTCGCCTCGTCAAGAATGCGTTCGGCGATGGTAAGCAAGGCTTTGCCCGGCTCCGTCATACCCAGCAGCCGCTTGCCGCGCCGTACGAAGATATCCACGCCCAGCTCATCTTCCAGATCGCGTATATGTCGGCTGACGCCGGACTGAGAGGTAAAGAGCGTGTTCGCCACTTCCGTCAGGTTAAATTCACAGCGCGCAGCCTCACGAATAATTTTAAGCTGTTGAAAGTTCATAGCGCCTCTCCTTCTCTTCCGGTCAATGTTGCCTTTATGTTATGCAGGCACATTGATAGCAACAAATAATAAAAAAGGGTTTGTTATGCAATTAAGTGATAAAGGGAGCGGCGCGGCGGGCATAAAAAAGGCGCACCGGGTGCGCCTGTAGAAGCGGTAGAAAAGAAAGAAATTAGCTAACCAGCATGAGTTCGCGCGCCTCCGGCATCGGCCGGTTCTGCAACGTCAGCAGAATATTTTTTACCGCCTGCGCCGATGGCGACAGCGGCAAACGCGAGGAGATATTCAGCGACAGCGGCAGATTCAGCGAGGGAGAACTGATGCGCGCCATCCAGCCGTTAGTGGCGTTGACCAGCGCCCGCGCCGCCGATTCCGGCAGTACGGTGACGCCCATGCCGCTGGAGAGAGCGGCAGTCAGCGTCGAGAGCGATTCGATTTCGCCGATAATGCGCGCGCTCATACGGCGCAGGGAAAAGGCCTCGTCCACCCGCTTGCGCACTGCGCTGTAGTCGCGCGGCAGGAAGAGGTTCATTTGCGCCACCTCGGCCAGATCGACCGTTGCGCCGGGGGCGTCGTGGGCGCCTACCAGCCAGAGCTCCTCTTTCATCAGCGGCGTGCTGGCGATACCGGCCGTCGGCGTGCGGTCATACAGCACCGCCATATCAAGCTGGCCATTCATCACTTTTTCATTTAACGAGCTGCCGCTGTTTTCATGCAGGTAAACCAGAATATCAGGATGCTGTTCGCGCACCGTCTGCAACAGCGGCATGGTCAGCGAAGAGGCGGCGGCGCCCGGCGCCAGGCCAATGGAAACCTGTCCGTTGAGCGTCTGGCCGGCATTGCTGACTGCCGCCTGCGCCTGTTCGCACTGGCGTAAAATCGTGCGCGCATGAGCATAGAGGATCTTGCCCGCCTCGGTGGGCGTGACGCCGCGCTTGGTGCGGATCAGCAGTTGCTGATCCAGCTCATTTTCCAGCGTGGCAACCTGCTGACTCAGCGCCGGTTGCGCAATGTGCAGGACCTCCGCTGCCTGAGTCAGGCTGCCGATATCGACGATTTTCACAAAGTATTTCAGTCGTCTTAAGTTCATATTGCCTCCATCACGGGTTCCCGCATGCTGTAAAGGAAGTGTCGCGCCTGGCGCGGCTGTGAAGAAGGATTGCAATATGCAGGCCACTTTTTTCAACCGGACTTCTGACCTTAAAACCGCTGCCCTAACCCCCGATAAAATAAGAGAAACTGATTACCTCGCAAGAGGTAATCGCCGTTCATAAACCGCGCGCCGTACAGATTAACGCCGATGTTGCACCATTAGCGTGCGGCCGCTGCGTTGGTGCCGTGCAGGTGCCGACGACGCTTTTTTGCGGATCACAGTCACAAAACGATGATGCCGTAC
>NZ_JANION010000087.1:0-8641 GCF_024610815.1 Mixta sp. | reverse complement strand
GCATAACCTGAATCTGAGGCAGCACCTGGCACGGCTGGGACGGAAGTCGCTGTCGTTCTCAAAATCGGTGGAGCTGCATGACAAAGTCATCGGGCATTATCTGAACATAAAACACTATCAATAAGTTGGAGTCATTACCGCAGACGTAAACACCGCTTTCTGGCAGGCCGTCCAGGCCTGCCGATGTGACTTAGCGTGTCTGACGCCAGGCGTTCAGATTAACACGCTGTGGCTGGTTTATCGCTTTCCTTGCCAGCCAGTAAAGCAGTACTCTGTCATCATCTCCCTCATGATCGGCCATCGAAAGCAGTTTTAGCGAGAGGGTAGATTTGTTCACCGGTTGACTGGCTTCACTCAGTTCAACAACAGCCCGACCGATTAGACAGCAAACCTCATCCTCTTTTTGGAAAGTGGATTCATATGCTCGGTCTTTCATATTTCCTCCTCTGTGTAAATATCAAGTCTGGCACAGAGAATGCTTTCATGCCTAAACCATCTCGCCTGTGAAATATATCGCAACGCTTATTGAGGTTTGCTTGCGATTTCCTGCGGTGATTAGGCAAAACAGCGTGCGCTATGGCGCTAAAGGAGGGGCAATGTCGCTATGTTTCTACCGCCTGCCGCTGCTGGCGAGTTTATTATTCGGGTTGGCTTTCCCGCTTTATGCCGATCCGCTTACGCAGAGCAACCCAATGACCGACTGCCTGAACAGCCATATTCTGCCGCAGATGGGCAGCAACGCCACGCCGGAATCAGTGGTTAACCAGGCGTTTTTGCTCTGTAAACCTTTTACCGACGGCTGGCTGAGCGCTTATCCACCACCGCGTCGCCAGCAGCTTGAGCACGCGCTGCGTCAGTTTTACCTCGATAGGCTTAATGCCGCGCTGATGCGGCGCTGATCTTTTACCGGTCGCGCCACGCCCGCAACAACATTGAATTTATTTACCTTCTTTACCTGAAAGCTGCACTTCTCTAACCTGACCTCCTTGTTTTTAACACATTTTTTCTTTTAATTGTCTGCGCGCGTTAGCGTCGTCATGCCATTCATGCAGGCTCAGATGCAGTTCATTCCCTGTTAAAGGCCATTCATGTCGTTTTAACCCGCCGCTTTCCCGGCGCGCTTTATGATCGGCTTAATTCGATATTCCCCTGTGGGAGAGAAATGATGAGCAGAGCAACCCCGTCACACCCTAATCATCGCGTTCGCTGGCTAACCTTAGCCGGCACCATTATCACCCAGTTTGCGCTGGGATCGGTCTACACCTGGAGTCTGTTTAACGGCCAGCTGGCGCATAAGCTGGAGGCGCCGATCAGTCAGGTCGCGTTCTCTTTCGGCCTGCTGAGCCTGGGACTTGCGCTCTCCTCGTCGGTGGCCGGTAAGCTGCAGGAACGTTTTGGCGTGCGCAACGTTGCTATCGGCGCAGGGCTGCTGATGGCGATCGGATTTTATCTTACTTCGCAGGCCGATTCGCTGCTGATGCTGTGGCTCAGCGCGGGCGTGCTGGTCGGTCTGGCGGACGGCGCGGGTTATCTGATGACGCTCTCTAACTGCGTAAAATGGTTCCCGGAGCGCAAAGGCGTGATCTCCGCCTGCGCCATTGGCGCCTACGGTCTGGGCAGTCTTGGCTTTAAGTTTATTTGCAGCGCGCTGCTGGCCCGCTTCAGCCTGGAAACCACTTTTTTAATCTGGGGGGCGCTGGCGATGAGCATGGTGATCCTCGGCGCGCTGATGATGAAGGACGCGCCGCGTCAGCAGCCTGCGCAGCGCAACGGCGAATCCGCCGCGCGTGATTACAGCCTGGCGGAGTCGATGCGTATGCCGCAGTACTGGATGCTGGCGCTGATGTTTTTGACCGCCTGCATGAGCGGTCTGTATGTGATCGGCGTGGCGAAGGATATTGGCGAAGGTCTGGTGCATCTCAGTACCCAGACCGCGGCCAGCGCGGTAACGGTGATTGCTATCGCTAACCTGAGCGGTCGTCTGGTGCTGGGCGTGCTGTCAGACAAAATTGCGCGCATTCGGGCAATTACGCTGGCGCAGCTTGTCTCACTGCTGGGTATGAGCATTCTGCTGTTTACCCATATGAGCGAAACGACCTTCTTTATCTCTGTTGCCTGTATCGCCTTCAGCTTCGGCGGCACCATCACCGTTTACCCTTCGCTGGTGAGCGATTTCTTCGGTCTGAATAACCTGACGAAAAACTACGGCGTGATTTACCTGGGTTTCGGTATCGGCAGCGTGCTGGGATCGCTTATCGCTTCGCTGTTCGGCGGCTTTACCGTGACTTTTAGCCTGATTATGACCCTGCTGGTGGTTTCGTTGATTATGTCGATCATTATCCGCATGCCGCATAAACCTCAGGCTCTGCCGCAGGTATGGCAGCGCAGCTAAGCGACAGAAAAGCAGATTATTCATCATCGGGCGAGCCAGCGGCTCGCCCGATGTCGTTTAACCAAACAGCGGCTCCGGCTGGCCTGCCACCGGCATTCGCACGGCAAGCACGCTGCCTGACCAGGGATACTGCGCCAGCTCCTCTGCGGTACGATTCTCGCGCGAGCTGGTAATATAAAGAGTTTTCAGATCTTCGCCGCCGAAGGCCACCATTGTCGGCCAGCGTACCGGCAGCGGGATCTCATCCACGATTTCCGCCGTATGCGGATCGATGCGCACGATGCGCCCGCCGTCGAACAGCGCCGACCAGTAAAAGCCTTCTGCATCCACCGCCGCGCCATCCGGCATCAGGCCGTCGCTGAAACGACGGAACGCCTCCCGTTTGCCGATAGCGCCGGTAACAGGATCGAGTGAGTAGCGCCAGATGACGTGATGCGGCGTATCGCTGTGGTAAACCCAACGGCGATCGGGCGAAAAAGCCAGCCCGTTTGAAATTTGCACATCATCATCAACCACATGAAGCTGCAAATCTTTATCCAACAGACAAAGCTTGCCGCCGTTACGATCCTGCGGTTCCCACAGGCTGCCGCACCAGAAGCGGCCGAAAGGATCGACGCGCCCGTCGTTGAAACGGCTTTTGCTCGCCTCGCCGGGATTGTCGGCGATTTTGCGCTGCGGCTTCCCCTGCGCATCCAGGAACCAGATGCCGCTGCGCAACGCCGCCACCAGCCCGCCCTCGCGGCGCAGGCCGATACAGCCGACCTCTTCATGTTGCGGAAAAACCTGATGATCGCCGCTTTTTGGATCGAAACGATGGATGGCCGGCGCCAGAATATCCACAAACCATAATACCTGCTCTGCCGATGACCAGAGCGGGCATTCGCCCAGCTCGGCCTCAATGGGTAATACGCGCTCTACCTGCCAGTTCATTATGCTTCCTTTTTGCTAGCGGATTCGTGCATAAACTGTAGCGGAAATTAGCGCGGCGCGTCTTATCCCGCCAGAGAAAATCGGCCCTTTTCAGGGTGTCAGGCTGGCGCCGCCGCTGGCGATTACCTGCTGGTACCAGAAGAAACTTTTCTTGCGGCTGCGCACCAGCGTGCCTTCGCCCTGGTCGTCGCGATCGACATAGATAAAGCCGTAGCGCTTGGCGATCTCCGCCTTCGAGGCGCTAATCAGGTCAATCGGCCCCCAGCTGGTGTAGCCCATCACCTCAACGCCATCTTTCAGCGCCTCGGCGACCTGCATCAGGTGGTCGTTAAGGTAGCGGATGCGGTAATCATCTTCGATGCTGCCGTCCGCCTGCGGCTTGTCCTTTGCGCCCAGCCCGTTCTCCACGATAAACAGCGGCCTTTGATAGCGATCCCACAGCATATTCAGCAGCGTGCGCAGGCCGATGGGATCGATTTGCCAGCCCCATTCCGAACTGGGCAGATGCGGATTGGGCACCATGCTCAGGATATTGCCGCGCGCCTGCTGATTCAGCGCTTCGTCCGCCGTGACGCAGCCGCTCATGTAGTAACTGAAAGAGATAAAATCGACGGTTTCACGCAGCGCAAGGCGATCCGTGTCGGTAATGTCGATCTCGATGCCCTGCTCGCGCAGAAAGCGCAGCATATAGCCCGGCCAGGCGCCGCGACACTGCACATCGCCGAAGAAAAGCCAGCTGCGGTTCTGCTGGAGCGTTTCAAACACATCTTCCGGCTTGCAGCTCAGCGGATACATCAGGCCGCCCAGCAGCATATTGCCGATTTTAGCGTCGGGAATGATTTCGTGACACGCTTTTACCGCCAGCGCGCTGGCCACCAGCTGATGATGGATTGCCTGATAGATCTCCGCCTTGCTGCTCTCTGTGGGCAGTCCGACGCCGGTAAAAGGCGCATGCAGCGACATATTGATCTCGTTGAACGTCAGCCACAGTTTGACCTTGTGCTGATAACGCTGAAAAACGACGCGCGCATAACGCTGGAAAAAATCAATTACCTGACGGTTTCCCCAGCCGCCGTAGTTCTGCACCAGCCCCAGCGGCATTTCATAATGGGACAGGGTGACCAGCGGCTGAATGCCATGCAGCGCCAGCTCATCGAACAGACGGTCATAGTAAGCCAGCCCCGCCTCGTTCGGCTGTGTTTCATCGCCCTGCGGGAAGATGCGCGTCCAGGCAACAGAGACGCGCAGGCAGCGGAAACCCATTTCGGCAAACAGCGCGATATCCTGCGGGTAGCGATGATAAAAATCGATGGCGACATCCTTCAGCGACCAGTCGCCCTCGACGCGATCCACTACCGGCCCGAAAATCCCCTGCGGCTGCACGTCGGATGTCGATAATCCTTTGCCATCCTCCCGCCATGCGCCTTCAACCTGATTCGCGGCGATGGCGCCGCCCCATAAAAAATCATCCGGGAAACGTTTCATTGTGACTCCTCTGGCTCTTGATGCACGCCAAGAAAAGGCGCGCCTGCGTGAATCGTATCGCTGTCGGTCAGCGTAACGACCTGACTAAAATCTTCGCTGTTGCTGATCATCACCGGCGTGGTGAGATCGAAACCGGCATTAATGATCGCCTTACGATCGAAGGTCAGCAGCAGATCCCCTGGCTTAATCCGCTCGCCCGGCTTAACGTGTGCGGTAAAGTACTGCCCGTTGAGTTTGACGGTATCGAGGCCGACATGAATCAACACCTCAATGCCGCTATCGCTTATCAGGCCCAGAGCGTGGCGCGTGACGAACAGCGAGGCGACCTCGCCGTGAAACGGCGCCAGCACCGCCTCATCGCAGGGAACGATCGCCGCGCCGCTGCCTAACAACCCGCTGGCGAAGGTGGCATCGGCCACCTTATCCAGCGCCACAACCTTGCCGCTTAGCGGCGCGAGCAAGATATCGCTGCGGCCTGCTTCGGACGCAGTCGGCCTCTGCGCAGGTGAAAAGGCAATTAACGGATCTTCGGACGCCGTAGACGCAGAGGAAGGAGGAGAGATCTTATCAGACGTCGCGACGGGCAGTCCGGCGATAAAGGTCAATGCCAAACTAACCAGCAGCGCCAGCAGAACGCCGAGCGCCGCGCCCCAGACAGTGCTGTCGATGCCCGCTGGCGGGATAAACTGCGCCAGGCTGAAGATGCTGGCGAGGCCGAAAGAGTAACCGCTGGCACCGCAGAACCCCGTGACCGCGCTGCCCAGCGCGCCGCCGACGCAGCCGAAGATAAAAGGCCGTCGGTGAGGCAGCGTCACGCCATAGACCGCCGGTTCGGTAATACCGAACAGCCCCGCCGTGGCGCCCGATCCCGCCAGCACTTTTAGCTGGGCGTCACGGGTGCGCAGCATCACGCCGAGGCTGGCGCCCACCTGCCCCATCACCGCCGGCAGCACCAGCGGCATCAACGTGTCATAGCCCAGCACCGCCAGATTATTGATCATCAACGGCACCAGCCCCCAGTGCAGACCGAAAATCACGCACGCCTGCCAGATGCCGCCGATTACCGCACCGGCCAGCCAGGGCGCGAGCGTATAAATCGCCTGATAGCCGTGAGCCAGCGCCTGACTCAACCAGGTGGCGGCCGGGCCGATCAGCAGAAAGGTCAACGGAACGGTGATCATCAGGCAGATCAACGGCGTGAAGAAGTTCTTCACCGCGCCGGGCAATATTTTTCCGCATCGTTTCTCCAGCCAGCAGCTGACCCAGGCGGCAAAGATAATCGGCATTACCGAAGCGCTGTAGTTCAGAAAGGTCACGGGAATGCCGAGGAACAAGACGGTCGACGCATCCGTCTGCTGGCTGGCGTTGAACGCCTCGATCATCAGCGGATGCGCCAGCGCGCCGCCAATCGCCATAGTCAAGAAAGGGCTGCCGCCGAACTTTTTCCCGGCGGTATAGCCCAACACCAACGGGAAGAAGTAGAAAAGCGCATCGCTGGCGGCATACCAGATTTTGTAGGTTCCGCTGTCGGATTGCAGCCAGCCGCATGTTACGCACAGCGCCAGCAAGCCTTTAAGTATTCCCGATCCCGCCATAACGCCGAGAAACGGGGTAAATATGCCGGAAATGATATCGATCAGGCGGTTAAACAGATTCTCTGAGGGCGGGTTTTCCATCGGGGCGGAACGGACCTCACGACCGCCTTGCTGCTGGCGTACCGCCTGCCAGACCTCATTGACGTGATTGCCGATCACCACCTGAAACTGGCCGCCGCTGACAACGACCATAATCACGCCGGAATGCGCTTTCAGCCCTTCGCTGTCAGCCAGTGCGAGGTCTTTCAGTTTAAAACGTAGCCGGGTGGCGCAGTGAACGACGCTGACGATATTTTCGCTTCCGCCCACCCCCCTGATAATGTCCCTGGCGAGTTGTTGATACGGCATATTCCATTCCTCTGTGACAGCTGCTTGCGGGCAGCGGAATCCAAAAAAAAACCTGAAGGCAAACCCGGTCATTGGGGTTTGCCTTCAGGTTTTGCCTGCCGAAGCAGTAACAATCCGAATAGCGTTTTATCGGGCGCCTGGCTGATGGCTCTCTTTACGCACCCGTTCGATATGAATGGTCAAAAACATCTTCTCTTCATTGCTTAACGCACATTGATACTGCTGACGCAGGTGCTGCTCTACCTTTTCCGCGCAGCGCCAGGCGCTGGCATAATTCTCTTTAACGGAACGATAGAGCATCACATCGTCATCGTTAACCAGAACGCGGCCCAGCATACGCTGCGCGAAAAATTTCAGGTGCGTCACCAGTCGCTGGTAGCTAAGCGCTTGCTGGTCATACTCCAGCCGCAGCTGATATTTCACAATATGCAGAATATCCTGCATGACACGCGTGATATGTATGACTTCAGGCATTTCGCCGTTCAACTGCGCATTAACCAGATGCAGTGCAATAAAGCCTGCCTCATCTTCCGGCAGCGCCACGCCGAGCCGCTGATGCAGAATATCCAGCGCTTCCAGGCCGATGCTGAACTCCCGCGGGTAGAGCTGTTTTATTTCCCACAGCAGCGCGTTCGGCAATGGAATGTTTTCTTTATGCCTTTCGATGGCGAAAAAGCAGTGATCGGCCAGCGCGATACAGAGATTGTCCTGTAGCCTGCCGAGGCGCTGACGCGCAAGTTCCGTAATGCGATCGCAGGCGGTCAGCACGTCCGGCGGGATCTGACTCAGCAATTCCGTCATACGGGCGACCAGCGCATCATCCTGGCGGGCGAAAATTTTTTCAATTTTGCCCTTATCGACGCGATCGCCAGTCCGCTTCTGGAAGCCGAGACCGCGTCCCATAACGACCTGCTCGCGTTGCTGTTCATCCAGAACGATCACTACGTTGTTATTCAGCACTTTAGCGATCTTCATACTGTCCTTAAAAACAAAAAAACCTGACCTCCGGCACAGGCCAGAAGATCAGGTTTTGCCTGCGGGTGCAGTAACAATCCAGCGCCTTTACTCTACCCGCTTTGTCCTGTCGCTCAATACGCTAATGGTAAAAACGTGAAGCCGATCGCCAGCAGGCAATAAATAGCATTGCCTCGCGGGCGCACGTCAGCGCGTTCTTTTAATGTTCGCCGGTACGCAATAAAAAAACAGAATCGGTCACGCAATAATAAGATGAAGCCGTTCAGCCTCAGGACGTTAAAGATAAAGTTTACGCTGCCCGGCGATGTACAGGGCGGCACAATCATGTCGGGACGAGCGAGGGTTACCCGAACATGAAAATGACAAACGTTGATTAATAACAACTAAAGCCAAATAGATGGCGATAATCACCAACCACAGAAAACTGACAGCAGTAAATTCCATTGCATCTATACCCGTCATACTTCACGTTGCATGTGCGTTGGCTGCGCTCGTTCACCCCAGTCACTTACTTTAATAAGCGCCTGGGGATTCGCTCCCTTGCCGCCTTCCTGCGACACGAATTATTTAGGGTATAAAGCCAACGTGGAATAAATAGTTATAAATAAGTTAATTTTCATGATGTTAAAATAAATCGGCAACTTATAACCAACGATTTCTCGCCTTACGTCAGGGATGTAACATCATAGTCTGTTGAAGGGATGCAGAATTTTCTTAAGCGTGTACAGATGATGCTTTAATATTCCCATAACGCAGAGGCGCAGCGATAAAGGCGGGTAGTAAATAGCGATAGAATAATTTGGACATCAAATGAGAATGAGAATATCAGATATATTGCCTTTCAGATAATTCTTGCCATTATGAGCGGGCATTCGGCTGATTCCTATATTTTCCTTTGGCACTTATCCTCTACTCT
>NZ_JANION010000079.1:0-2646 GCF_024610815.1 Mixta sp. | reverse complement strand
AGAGTGAGCGATAACGATCGAACAAAAGTTGTAATCTATTGATAATAAAAGATAAATTAAGGCAAAAGATTAAGGATAATCTATGCTTAAAAATATAAAAATTGCCACAGGCATTAATGCTACTTTTTTTACGTTGGGTTTTTTATTAATCACTATGATCTGTTTTGGCTATTACAATGCCTTACAGTCTAATCAGCGTTTCGACCATCTCGCCTTAACCAGTGAAAAGTTCAATCAACTCAATACGGCGGTCCATGATATTAACGGATCGCTGGAGCAGATTTACCTGCTGACGTTTCTGAGCGGGCAGGGACAGACGCTGGATCAGGAGGCAATCGCTCACGCGCAACGCGCTGTCGCCAGGGCGGAAGAAGGGCTGAGGAAGATCGAGACGCCCGGAAACGACGATAAAGAGTCGCATCTGCAAACGTTGAAGCAACATGCCGATACGCTGCTGGGTCTTATCCGCGCGCGTCTCGATCATATCGGCAACCCGGATCTGCTGCTGGCCGATATGAACCAGATCGCCACTGCCCGTGACGCCTTCGACGCCGATCTGACGCGTTACGGCGAGCGGTTCGGCGCCCTGGTGAACGATATGGAAGATGAAGCGCACGCGCACCATTACCGTTTCACCACGCTGGCCATCGCCGCAGGCGTCATATCGCTGATAATGGTTATTGCGATACGTCTATGGTTAAGGCGCGAACTGTTCCAGCGTCTGGACAGCACGGTGAAAACATTTCAGGTCATGGCGTCAGGCAAGCTGGACAGGGTTATTGAGATCGGGGCGGATAATGAAATTGGCAAGATGTTCGCCGAGCTGGAGAAACTGCGTCAGTGGATTACCCAAACCGTTTACGGCATCCGCACCGGCGTCGGTGCTATCAGCGCCTCGGCACAGGAGATCGTCAACGGCAATAGCGACCTCTCCTCACGTACCGAACAGCAGGCTTCTGCATTGCAGCAGACCGCCGCCAGCATGGAAGAACTGAAAATTACGGTGCGCCAGAATGCGGATAACGCCCATTCGGCCCGTCAGCTGGCGGAGAGCGCCAGCGGCTACGCCCGTAACGGCGGCGAGGTCATGGCGAGCCTTGATGAAATTATGCGCAAGATTATCGACAGCTCGCGTCAGATTGCGGATATCAACAACGTGATCAACAGCATCGCCAACCAGACCAACATCCTGGCGCTGAACGCCGCTGTCGAAGCGGCGCGCGCAGGCGAACAGGGACGCGGCTTCGCCGTGGTGGCGGGTGAGGTGCGTAATCTGGCGAAACGCAGCGCCGACGCGGCAAAAGAGATCCACACGCTCATTGATACCTGCGTAACGGATATGCATAACGGTTCGCAGGGCGTCGATCAGGCGGGCACGGCGATGCGGCAAATTATCCAGTCTATTATGCAGGTGACGGATATTATGTCCGAAATCGCCTCCGCGTCGGATGAACAAAGCACCGGAATTAACCAGATTGCTCAGGCGGTCAATGAGCTGGATTTAGTCACCCAGCAGAATGCCGCAATGGTTGAGCAGGCGGCGACGGTGGCGGAAAATATGGAAACCCATGCGGAGCAGTTAAGGAATAGGGTAGCGCATATTATTCTGGAAGATGAGGAAGGCGATGCCTGGCTGGAAAATAAACACCTGACAACGGTGCCCGATTTAAAGGAAAAAAATCGCAAAGAAACTGAGCTGGATCATTTTAAATCAGAAGAAGCGTGGGAAAGTTTTTAATTTTACGCTTTCCTTTACTCCTAAAGAGTTAATATGCCTGATGAAGCCTTTGCCGTAATGGTAATGAATTGAATTAAGTAAATTCGTAAGGCTTTATCGGGCTATGTTTAGTTGAGGCAATGAAAGATAATTAAAGTATTACTCATGACAGGATGGATAATGTCATTGTGAATGGATTATATACCCCTGAGGGTATGGTTGATAAAAATGCGCTATGGAAAAAATATGCTTATCTGGTCCGGCACGAAGCTTTACGGCTTCAGGTAAGACTTCCCGGCAGCGTAGAGCTTGACGATTTGGTGCAGGCTGGCGCTATCGCCCTTCTCAATGCCATCGATCATTATGACCCGAAAAAGGGCATTGTCTTCAGCACCTATATTACGCAGCGTATTCGCTGGGCTCTGATTGATGAGCTTCGCGAACGCGACTGGGTGCCGCGCCGCATTCGCAGCAATGCCCGAGAGATCGCGGCGGTTATCCGGCGTATTGAACAGAGAACTGGCCAACCGGCAAAAGAGGCCGACGTCGCGGCGGAAATGAACGTTACGCTGGAAGAGTACCAGCAGATGTTGACCGACACTAATGTCAGCCAGATCTGTTCCCTTGATGAATTAATGGAAGAGATGGCGGATCGGTTTGAACAGCCCGATGCGCAGCATGAAAAACTCAATCCGCTTAATGAAGCCACCAAGATAAGACTGGTGAGTCAAATCAGCGATGAGATAAAAGCGCTGCCTGAAAGAGAGCAAACATTACT
Organism: Mixta sp.; assembly: GCF_024610815.1. NCBI lineage: Bacteria > Pseudomonadati > Pseudomonadota > Gammaproteobacteria > Enterobacterales > Erwiniaceae > Mixta > Mixta sp. The sequence goes on along the minus strand of NZ_JANION010000079.1, from coordinate 151 downwards.
GAATCTCTATTATCAACAAGAATTGAACATGAAAGAAGTCGGTCAAATATTGGGGATAACGGAAACTCGCGTCAGCCAATTACACAGCCAGGCGATTAAGCGTTTACGCTCGCGTTTGCAACTGGCCAGTTAACTTGTTAAAGAGTATAAG
>NZ_JANION010000076.1:0-33977 GCF_024610815.1 Mixta sp. | reverse complement strand
TTACGTAACGGTTAAATGAAAATGTTATATTTTATGAATGAGGCCGATAATAACTGTTGCCGCTGAGCTTGTTCACCTGCGCAAATAGAACAGAGACGGTTATCAGGAATGGATGCCAGGATTGTTCCTGGATCGGCAGGCCAGGCAAACAATAAAAATTAGCATTCAGAAACTTCCGCTTCGTTTATTTTGATCTTTAATTAGAGGGCAACACTGATTCCACTACTACGGAGGAGATGACTGATGCATACGACATGGTTACGATCCCGTGAACTTCCTCATCTGGGGACTTTCATCGTGTTGAAGAAAGGAAAAGCCGCGTGGCTGCTGCTGCGCAATGGCGGAGCCGTATTCCGCTCTGTCCGATGGCTGCGGCGGCACAGCCATGCTTTTGAACCGGTTAACGGCCTGCCGCGCGCGCAGTAGTTTTTGTTCAGGCGTCGTCATGCGCGGCGCCTGATCCTTCCGCCATTTTCATCTCTGTTCTTCCTGATTTTGCTGGCTCAGCGCCTGTAAAAAGTGACGTTTCACCGCTTCGGCATCAACGCCGAGACAGATGCGCTGCGGCGTACAGTCGGCGAAAGCGTTATGGCGTGAGGCAAGCTGCGTTAGCTGCCGCTGGGTTTGTCCGCTGGCAATGCCGTCGGTGACGACGCGGATCGGCGCCTCCACGCAGTGAAACCAGTCGGGATTTACCAGCCAGCTGATCGTTAAGGTATCGTGCAGCGCCATACCGTCGAAACGCTCTTTTTGCAGGCTGTAATCGAGATAGCTGCGTGAAATGGCCTCCAGCACCGGCTGCTGCAACGCGCGTATCGCCTCGCCGTCGACCAGCACCTGATGCGTCACATCCAGCGGCACCAGCACGATCGGCAGCGCCGAACTGAGCACCTGATCCGCCGCGTGCGGATCTTTCCAGATATTGAATTCGCTAAAGGGCGTGACGTTGCCCGCATGCCCATCGGTGCCGAAGGCGCCGCCCATGATCACCAGCTCTTTTACCTTCGAGACGATCTCCGGCGCCTGGTTAAGGGCGCTGGCGATATTGGTCAACGGACCGATCGCCAACAGCGTAATTTCGCCGGGGCGCGCGTTAACGCTGCGAATAATAAACTCGACGGCGTTCTCCGCTTCGCCGCTAAAAGGGTTAGCGAACACGCCGCCCAGCCCGTCGGCGCCGTGAACCTGCGCGGCGGGCGCGGTCGGCGCAAGCGCAAGCGGGCGCGAACAGCCGCGATAAATCGGCGCGTCGATCGCCATCTTCTGACAAAACAGGCGGGCGTTTTTCACCGCCTGATCCACCGTCACGTTGCCGAATACGGTCGTTATGCCCAGCAGCCGTTGCGTGCGGGCGGCATAGGCGAGCGCGAAAGCGTCGTCCACGCCGATATCGGTATCCAGAATAATGTCGCGCACCTGTTTTCTCCCCGGTTTAGGTTGTCGCCTGTCAGCATCGACGATTAGGCGAACGGCGGCAAGCGGACCTTTGATTCAGAGCCATGATTAATTAGCAAAGCATATAAAACCGGCCCCCTTGTCCGCCCCCACAGGTTTATTCAACGCCCAATCCTTACCTGCCGCTTCAATTCCTTTTTGAATTAATGAGTTATAGAACATGGCGGCTGCCTTTAGCGATATGCGAACAAAATATCAGCAACTATTTTGTGATTGCTCTCAATAATTGGCGCCTCGCGGCTATCAGGGAAATAGTTAAGCCGCTAATGTCAGCCAGGTTTGCTGAATTTCATTATCACCGCTCGTACAGCGCTATCTGATTTGCATTTCGCACTCAATACCGTCGGGAAGGTTAAAAATGGCAATTAAAAGCAATCCACAGGATATTGATAAACTAATCGATTTGGTCGGCGGGAAGGGCAATATCGCCACCGTCTCTCACTGTATTACGCGCCTGCGATTCGTGCTTAACGAACCGGCGAAAGCGAAGCCGGCCGAAATAGAAAAGCTGCCGATGGTAAAGGGTTGCTTTACCAACGCCGGGCAGTTTCAGGTAGTGATCGGCACTGACGTGGATGACTGGTATCAGCTGCTGTTGAAGCAGACCCAGCTAAGCGGAACAGATAAAGAGAGCGCCAAGCGCGTGGCGCGGCAAAATATGAAATGGCACGAGAGCCTGATTTCCCATTTCGCTGAAATCTTCTTTCCCCTGCTGCCCGCGTTAATCAGCGGCGGTCTGGTGTTGGGTTTTCGTAATCTCATCGGCGATCTGCCGCTGTATAACAACGCGCCGCTTACCGAGGCGTCGACGGCCTGGAAAAGCATTTATGACTTTTTATGGCTGATCGGCGAAGCAATCTTTTTCTATATTCCGGTGGGCATCTGCTGGTCGGTGGTGAAAAAAATGGGCGGCACGCCGATTCTCGGCATTGTGTTGGGCATTACGCTGGTTTCGCCGCAGCTGATGAACGCCTATCTGCTTGGGCAGCAGACGCCGGAAGCATGGGATTTCGGCTGGTTCGCGATTGATAAGGTCGGCTACCAGTCGCAGGTGATCCCGTCGATTCTGGCGGGCCTGACGCTGGCGTGGATAGAGCTGAAGCTGAAGCGTATCGTACCAAACTATCTGACGCTGGTAGTGGTGCCGGTAGTATCGCTGCTGGTGGCGGTGTTTCTGGCGCACACCATTATCGGGCCGTTTGGCCGCATCGTCGGCAACGGCATCGCATGGGGCGTTAGTCACCTGATGACCGGGCCGTTCGCGCCGGTAGGCGCGGCGCTGTTTGGCTTCCTCTATGCGCCGCTGGTCATTACCGGCGTGCATCAGACTACGCTGGCGGTGGATTTGCAGCTGATCCAGAACCTCGGCGGCACGCCGGTCTGGCCGGTTATCGCGCTCTCCAATATGGCGCAGGGCTCCGCGGTGCTGGGCATTATTTTTATGAGCAAGAAAACCAACGAGCGCGAAATCTCGGTGCCTGCCGCCGTCTCCGCCTATCTTGGCGTAACGGAACCGGCGATGTACGGCATTAATATGAAATATCGCTTCCCCATGCTGTGCGGGATGATCGGATCCGCCTGCGCTGGATTGATTTGCGGGCTGGCCGGGGTAATGGCGAACGGCATTGGCGTCGGCGGCCTGCCGGCGATCCTGTCGATCAAAACCGCGTACTGGTCGATCTTCGGCACCGCGATGATTGTCGCAATTGTGGTGCCGCTGCTGTTAACCATGGCGGTTTATAAGCGCAAGCACGCTACCGGCAAGCTGTTGGTAGTATGAGCCGCAGTTGAAAAAACGGCGGCGCAGGCCGCCGCCGTGCGGGTTAAAAGTATTTCAGCCAGCGGATATCGCGCCGCTGCTGTTTCAGGCGGCTGAAGCGGCGCACCGGCCACCAGAGCAGCAGCGCCAGCGCCAGCATGCAGAGCCACAGCTGCCAGACGGCGTCGAAGCCGAACCAGTCGCCCTGGTTTTTCCCCCAGCGCGCTTCGGCCAACAGGTAGAGCGCCTTCAACACGTAGAGATGCAGCAGATAGAAAAACATCGGCGCGCTACCGAACACCGCCAGCCAGCCGATAAAGCGGCTCTTCTCTTCCACGCGTTCAAACAGCGCCAATAAGGTCAGCCCCACGCCCAGCGTCAGGCAGAGAAACAGCAGCGAAGGCGGATATTTGGTGATATTGAAAAACGCCATCGCGCTTTCGCCCAGCGTCGTGCCCGCCTGCAAGGGTTTTTCGCCGTAGCCATTGATCAGACGCAGCGCCGCAAACAGGCCGAGCAGACCCGCAGCGGCGGCGAACAGCGCCCGGCCTCGCTGCGCGCTGCGCCAGCCAGGTTGCCAGAGCTGTCCGGCGCAGTAGCCCAGCGCGATTACCCCGACCCACGGCAGCAACGGATAAGAGGTGCGCATCCGCAGCGTATCGCCGATCTCAATCCAGCCGCGATCGTGCAGAATCGCCCACGGCAGATGCCACGGCGAGCCTGGCGCGGCGTGAATGCCGTCGAGCAGGTTATGTCCCGCCACCAGCAGCACGCCGACCGCGGCGATCGCCCACAGCGGCAGCCACAGCAGCGCGCTCAGCGCCAGCATGCTCAGGCCGATAGCCCAGATCACCTGCAAATAGAGGACTTCAGGCGGGAAGCTAAAGGTCCAGGCGAAGTTAACCAGCGTCAGCTCCAGCGCGATCAGCACCACGCCGCGCTTCAGCAAAAACAGCGAAACCGCTTCGCGGCTCTGCTTTTTCTGCTGATAGAGCGCGGCGGAAAGGCCCGTCAGAAAAACGAATACCGGCGCGCACAGGTGCGCCAGCGTGCGGCTGATAAACAGCGCCGGATCGGTGTGCGCGACATCGATCGGATCGGACAGCTGTTTATGCAAAAAAAAGGTTTCGCGTACGTGATCCAGCAGCATCAGCAGGATCACCAGGCCACGCAGCGCATCGATGGCCTGCAGGCGTTGAACGAGCTTATCGGACATATCCATTTCCCAGAAGACTAAAAGGCGAAATGTTATATCATAACAAAAAGCAGCGACTCAACGATCTTTACCTGGAACGGCGGCTAAGGAGAGACGCGCAACGCCTGCTGGCCTGGCGCTATTGTCTGACGCGCCCGGCGCGGCTAAAATCAGCGGCATCAAGGTGATGGCGTGCCACCTTTCCTGACCGCGGCTCTTCAGAGCGCTTATGACGCCTGACGCGACGCTTTCTTAACGGGAAGGTGTGCCGCATGTCAGGACGTCGACCTCTTCCTCTATGCGACATACCCTGTGAATCATTCCTTTTACTTTCTGGACCTTAACGGCGATGTTGAAATCGATGCTGGCGGTAATGCTGGGAGGCGCGGCGGGCTGTACGCTGCGCTGGTTAATCTCTTTACGCTTTAACGCCCTGTTTCCCAGCCTGCCGCCCGGCACGCTGCTGGTAAACCTGCTGGGCGGGCTGATTATCGGGATGGCCACCGCCTGGTTTATGAAAAATCCGCAGCTGTCGCCGGAGTGGAAGTTGCTGATCGTGACCGGGCTGTGCGGCGGCCTGACCACCTTCTCTACCTTTTCCGTTGAAATCATGACGCTGATGCAGAGCGGCAAATACCTCTGGGCGATGGGGCATGTGCTGACTCATGTCATTGGGTCGCTGCTGATGACCTTCGCCGGTTTTATGCTGGTTAACCTGCTGGGTTAGGTCAGCGCAGCGATCGCCTTCTACAGTTAAACAGGGCGGCGCGTCTGCGGGCGCGCCGGTTTTCCCGCTAACAAGGAGGGACTATGACGACTAACCGTACATTTCTTAACCTGGTGCTGCTTTCCGGCGACGCGCAGACGCAGCTGCAGGCGGCGAAAGAGGCCGGTTTCGATGAGGTGGAGATCTGGCAGGAAAGTATCGAATCGGCGGATGGCGGCGCGACGGCGGTGCGTGAACGGGCGCAACAGCTTGGCATGGGCTTTACCAACTGCCAGGTGCTGCGCGATTTCGCCGGCGCGCCGCTGACGCTGCGCGCTGAAAAACGTCAGGAGGCGCAGCGATTTTTCCGGCTGGCGCAGGCGATTGGCTGCGATACGGTGCAGGCGCCCGCCTGTACGCGCGACGACTGCCAGGCGGCGCTGATCGACGAGGATTTACGCTGGCTCTCCGCTGAAGCGGCGCGCCACGGCCTGCGGATTATGTATGAGCCGATGGCCTGGAGCCGCGTCGATAACCGGCTGGAGCCGACCTGGCGACGACTGGAGCGGCTCGATTTGCCTAACGTCGGGCTGGTGGTAGATCTGTTTCATATCGCCGCGCGCGGCGACGACGCCAGCGTGCTGGAGAGCATTCCGGCAGAGCGGATTTATGAAGTGCAGCTGTGCGATATGGCCGAGGCGGTGACGCCGGGCGATATGGCGCATCTGGTGGATACGGCGCGCCATCGTCGGCTGTTGCCCGGCGACGGCAATCTGCCGGTGGCGGAATATGTCGCCGCGCTGAAGCGCAAGGGCTACCGTGGGCCGGTCGGCATAGAAGTGTTTAACGATCAGCTGCAACAGCAGCCGCCGACGCGCGCGGCACAGCAGGCGTTTGCCGCGCTAAGCCGTTGTTGGTCATAGCGGCCGATGTCGTGAGCGCGGCGAGCGAGCCTCATCCGTCGCATTCAGAAAACCGCTGGCGACAGCGGTAAGCGCTGAAGGAGATTATCTGCGCGGACGGGAGCGAACCGCCGGATTACAGTCGGCTGCCGACGCCGAAGCAGCGGGCGATAAAGGCCACTGCCCGCTGCGCGCCTGCGCCGGAAATCGTGTGGCCGATGCCCGCTTCATACTGTGTCTCTACCGGCACGCCTGCCGCCTTCAGCCGCAGCGAGGCGGATTCGCTCTCTTCCCAGGGGATCACCGCGTCGACCCTGCCGTGCACCAGCAGCACCGGCGCGTGGCGCACCGGCATCAGTGGTTCGGGCGTTGCCAGTCGGCCGGAAAAAGCCACCACGCCCGCCAGCGGCCAGCGCCCGGAAGCCAATGCGTCCAGCGCCATAATCGATCCCTGAGAAAAACCCACCAGCAGCACGTTTTCCGGTTCGGTGACCTGATGCGCGCTCAGCAGTCCGTGCAGCGTTTTGTCAAAGGCGGAGCGGGCGGCGATCACGCGTTCGGCACGGTTCTGCGGCGTAATGCCGTCAAGGCTGAACCACTGGTAGCCGGGGCCGTGATCGAAGCGAAAGGGCGCGTCGGGCGCGGCGAAGGCGGTGGCGGGCAACAGGGGGGCCCAGTGCGGGCCAAGCCCGGCCAAATCGTCGCCGTTGCTGCCGACGCCGTGCAGAAAAATCACCAGTTTTTTTGTCATCTTCGCCTCCGCATAAAAAGTTTTAGCATGCGCTTTTACGCCGCAGAGTTAAACCCTCGCGCCAAATTGCACTAAGCTCAGAGACTCGTCGATTAAAAAGTGAGCGTGCGTATGCTGTTTCGCCGTTTCGAACGTTACATCAACATTTTTCAGGATGCCCCCGGCGAGGCGCCGCCTGAAACCGTATGGGCCTTCTACTGTTATTTCCTGCGTCAGGTATGGCGCAGCTTCGCCGCGCTGCTAACGGTTGGGTTGATTACCTCGTTGATTGAAGTGGCGCTTTACCGCTATCTGAGCCAGCTGATCGATATGGTTAACGCCTCGACGCCGGCCAGCTTCTTTCACGAGCACTGGGGCACGCTGCTGTGGATGGCGGCGGTGGCGATGATTCTGCGTCCGATGTTTATCGGCCTGCACGATCTGCTGATCCACCAAAGCATCGGGCCCAGCCTTGGCAGCCTGATCCTCTGGCAGAATCACAGCTACGTGCTGCGCCAGAGCCTGAAGTTTTTCCAGAATGATTTTTCCGGGCGCATCGCGCAGCGCATTATGCAAACCGGCAACGCGCTGCGTGATTCGGCGGTGCAGCTTGTCGACGCCATCTGGCACGTTTCCATCTACGCTATCACCTCGCTGGTGCTGTTCGCCGAGGCGGACTGGCGGCTGATGCTGCCGCTGATTATCTGGATCGTCGCTTACGCCAGCACGCTGCGCTACTTCGTGCCGCGCATCAAGGCGCGCTCGGTGGTTTCGTCTGAAGCGCGCTCGAAGCTGATGGGCTGCATTGTCGATGGCTACACCAATATCACCACCCTGAAGCTGTTCGCCCATACCGATCTGGAGCAGCGCTACGCGCAGGAAGCGATCGGCGAGCAGACCGAAAAAACCCAGCACGCCAGCCGTATGCTAACCAGCATGGACGTGACGCTTTCCACGCTGAACGGCCTGCTGATTGGCGGGACCTGCGGCCTGGCGCTCTGGCTGTGGAGCGAATCGCTGATTACAGTCGGCGCGATCGCGCTGGTTACCGGGCTGGTGATCCGCATCGTCAATATGTCCGGCTGGATCATGTGGGTGGTGAACGGTATTTTCGACAATATCGGCACGGTGCAGGATGGCCTGACCACCATCGCGCAGCCGCTGAGCGTCACCGACGCGCCGGACGCCAAACCGTTGCGCGTCCAGCAGGGCGCCATCCGTTTTGACAGCGTGCGCTTTGACTACGGCGGCGGTCGTCAGGTGATCAACGATCTGCATCTCGATATTAAACCGGGCGAGAAGATCGGGCTGATTGGCCCGTCAGGCGCCGGGAAATCGACGCTGGTCAACCTGCTGCTGCGGCTGTATGACCTGAACGGCGGCCGCATTACCATCGACGGGCAGGATATCGCCAGCGTCACGCAAACCAGCCTGCGCGCGCAGATCGGCATGATCACCCAGGACACCTCGCTGCTGCACCGTTCGATTCGCGATAATCTGCTGTATGGCCGTCCCGACGCCAGCGAAGCGGAGTTGTGGACCGCGATTCGCCGCGCGCGCGCCGAAGAATTTATTCCGCTGTTGTCAGATAATCAGGGGCGCAGCGGGCTGGACGCGCACCTCGGCGAGCGCGGCGTGAAGCTCTCCGGCGGGCAGCGTCAACGTATCGCCATCGCCCGCGTGCTGCTGAAAGACGCGCCGATTCTGATCATGGATGAGGCGACCTCGGCGCTCGATTCCGAAGTCGAAGCGGCGATTCAGGAGAGCCTGGATACGCTGATGGAGGGCAAAACGGTGATCGCCATCGCCCACCGTTTATCCACCATCGCCCGGCTCGACCGTCTGGTGGTGCTGCAAAATGGCAGGATTATCGAAATCGGCAACCATCAGCAGCTGCTGGCGCAGAACGGGCTCTATGCCCGCCTGTGGCGGCATCAGACCGGCAACTTCGTCGGCGACTATTAAGCCTGTTATTCACCCCGGCGGTAGGGGAGCGACGCGCGCGCTTCCTCCGCCCACTGGCGCACGTCTTCCCGCTCCTGCTGTAAGAAATCCGCTATCGCCATCTGCAATCCCTCGTGGCGCAGGTAGTGCCACGAGCGGGTTATCACCGGCTCAAAGCCGCGCACCAGCTTATGCTCGCCCTGCGCGCCCGCGTCGAAATGGCGCAGCCCGTTAGCGATAGCAAACTCCATTCCCTGCCAGAAGCAGGTTTCGAAATGCAGCCGGTCAAACTCCGCCAGGCAGCCCCAGTAGCGGCCGTAGAGCGTATCGTCGCTGAGCAGGCTAAAGGCCATCGCCACCGGCTGCGCCTCGCGCTGGGCGAAAACCACGCGGATCGCCGTTGGCATCCGCTCCGCCAGCAGGCTGAAGAAGTCGCGCGTCAGGTAGGGCAGCTGGCCGCGCACCGCGTAGGTGTTGGCGTAGCAGCTGTAGACGAAATCCCACTGCGCCTCGCTCAGTTCGCCGCCGCTGAACCACTGAAAGGTGATGCCGTTTTCAGCCACCTGCGCGCGCTCTTTGCGGATCTGTTTACGCTTGCGCGACATCAGCGTATCAAGGAAATCCTGAAAATCGCGGTAGCCGGGATTATGCCAGTGGTACTGGCAGCCGAGGCGCTCCAGCCAGCCGGGCTGCGTCGCCAGCAGCGCATCGCCGCGCGCGTCGGTGAAATTGATATGCGCGCCGGAGAAGCCGTGCCGCGCCAGCGTTTCCGGCAGCGCCTCCAGCAGCGCCGTCAGCGCCTGCGCGTCGCCCAGCAGCCGCGGCCCGCTGACCGGGCTGAACGGCACCGCGCCCAGCCATTTCGGATAGTAGCGAATACCGGCGCGGCGGCAGGCGTCCGCCCAGCTGTGGTCAAAGACATATTCGCCCCAGGAGTGGCTTTTGCCGTAGCCGGGCAGCGCGGCGCGCAGGCGCCCCTGTTCGAACCAGGCGAGATGCGCCGGCTGCCAGCCGCTTTCCGCGCCGACGCTGCCGCTCTCTTCCAGCGCGCTGAGAAAGGCGTGACGTAAAAAGGGCTGAGTGTCGGACAGCAGGCTGTCCCAGTCGTCGGCGGAAACGGCGTTAAGCGAAGCAAGAAAGGAGAGCGACATCAACAGACTCCGGCAGAGAGCGGGCCGCCTGGCGACGGCCCGCCCGAAAGTGAATATTCACCTTAGCATATTCCCGCGCGCAACCGCTTAGTCGCTGTTCTCACGCATGTTCAGCGCCAGCGCGCTGGCCGGATCGAACAGCGACAGGCTTTCGATCTGGTCGAGCAGGATAACCTTGCGGAACGCCAGCGCCGACTGCGGCTCCGACGTCAGCGTAATGTCATGTTTGGCGTACCAGGCGCTGTAGTTATGCTCCACAATCAGGTCGAGCGTTTTGCTGTCGCGGTAGCCGCTCAGCATCGGGATCAGCACCACGTTATTGGCGTCGGCGCTGTCGAAGGACGAGGTGTGGATCATGCCGATATAAATGCGATGCGAGGTAAGGGTGATCCACGCCAGCTCTCCCTGTTCCATGCACTGATAGAGCAGATGCTCCACGCCGTTGGAGCGCGACAGCGAATTATAAAGCTCGCGGCGGCCCTGACCGTCGAGACGCGCGCTGCCCGCCCAGTTGGAGCGATAGAGGCAAAACAGCACGGCGAAGGTGAGCATAATCACTACCGGCGCCTGGATGCCGAGAAAGCTCCAGTTCATAAACTCAATGTGGTAGCTGTGATGCTCCGCGCCGAAATAGTGCGGAAACGCGTTCATGGTGGCGGACGCGGCCAACAGCAGCAGCCAGATAATGGCGGTAGCGATAACGCCCTGAATCACGAAAATACAGCCGTAAAGCGCCACCAGAAAATAGACGTCCCAGCCGAAGGTGCGTTTGAATTTAAAACGGGTGGAGAGGTCGCGGCTGCTGTACCAGTAACCGCAGACCATCAGCACCATAAATATCGCCGTTCCCATTTTATGCCCTCTTTAATGCTTCAACGTGGCGGGCAAAATCGTTCTGCACCTCCTTGCTGTGGATATTGACCATCGCGCTGCCGTTTTCATCAATAATGATGCGATCGCCATCGTCAATAGAGTCCTGAACGTCATCCTGGGACATCACCTGAAGCAGTTTCTCCGGGCTGGTAAAGAGTGAGCGAATCAGCTTTAACATTTATTTTCCTCCTTTCACCACTAGTGTAGGAAGGGATGGCGGCTTTGGGACGGGATCAGTCTGAATCGAAGGCGAAACGGCAAAAAAAAACGGGCGCGGCGGCGCGCCCGTGGCAAAAATCAGAAATCGACGCTGGCTTTCAGTACAATTTCGCGCGGTTCGCCGACGGTGACGCGCAGATTGTTGCCGCTGGAGGGGTACCAGGTGCTGTCGAACAGGTTTTTAACGTTGACCTGCCATTTCACGCGATAGCTGTCGATCGGCGTGGTCCAGGCGACGAAGGCGTCGGCAACGGTATAGTCGTCGAGATAAAAACTGTTGGCGGCGTCGCCCGGACGGCGGTCGACGTAGCGCGCGCCGATGCCTGCGCGCAGATCGTCCGCGGGCAGCAGGCCGGTCGCGCCGAAGTCGTTAGTCAGGAACAGCGCCGCGGTGTGGCGCGCCACGTTAGTTAGCTCGTTGCCGCGGTTCTCCGGGTCAGCGGTGACGCGCGCGTCGGTGTACGCATAGCTGCCCACCAGACTCAGGGTTCGGGTCAGGCTGCCCGCCAGATCCAGTTCGACGCCCTGCGAGCGTACTTTGTCTGCGGTGCGCGTAACGCTTTCGCCATCCACCAGTTCGCTCACCATCACGTTGCGTTTGTGAATGTCATACAGCGCCAGCGTGCCGGTGACGCGGCCAGGCAGATCGATCTTTGCGCCCACCTCCCAGGCTTTGCCCAGCTCCGGCGGTGGAGGCGGGCATCTGGTCGTAAACCGGCTGATAAACGTTGAAGCTTTTGTCTTTCGCGCCGCGGATCATGTCGCCGCGAAAGGTGCGGTCCGCTTCATAATCGAAGCCGAACAGCAGCTGATGGTTGACGCGTCCCCAGTCGACGTCGCCGTTCAGCGTCAGCTGCACCATCTGCGAGCGGCTCTGCGCATCAACGGTGGCGTCCGCCTGGCGTGTCAGCACGCCGGTTTCGGCGTTAAAGGCGGTGGCGCGCCTGGCTGTCGCTGTAGGTATTGCGGCTGAAGGCCCAGGTGAGCTGCGAGCGCCAGCGGTCGTTCAGCATCTGGTCGAGCTGGAAGCTCAGGGTATCCTGATCGCCGCGCGTGGCGTTGTAATGCTCGTCGAAGCGGCGCTCGCGCGGGACATCTACCGGTTTGCCGCTGCGCGGATCGATGACCGTGCCGCGATCGAACGGCGTAAGGTATTCCATATGCTCCCAGGCGACGCGCACGGTGGTGGACTCGCCATACCACATCAGAGAAGGGGCGATCACCGTCTGACGCTGGCGGCCGAAGTTGCGCCAGTGGTCGGTTTCATCATCAGAATGCCTCCGGGAAACCCTGGCCTTCAGGCCGGGGAGGAAAGGAGGCGGTTTTCCGACTAACTGTCTTTTGCATAATCACATTTTCCTCTTTAGTATGTGAAGACATGAAACGCGCATATAAATACCGGTTTTACCCGACAACTGAGCAGGTTGAACTTTTAGCTCAGACGTTCGGCTGTGTGCGCTTCGTCTACAACTCCATCCTCCGCTGGCGTACCGATGCGTACTACGAGCGAAAGGAAAAAATCGGTTATCTACAGGCTAATGCACGCCTTACGGCGCTCAAAAAAGAGCCTGAATACGCCTGGCTTAACGATGTTTCCTGCGTCCCCCTACAGCAGTCTCTGCGACACCAACAAGCGGCCTTCGCTAACTTCTTCGCCGGACGTGCTGCATATCCGGCTTTCAAAAGCAAACGGCACAAGCAGGCGGCTGAGTTCACTGCGAGCGCGTTTAAATACCGTGACGGCAAATTATATATGGCAAAGAGCAAGTCGCCGCTGGACGTTCGCTGGAGCCGTAAGTTACCTTCTGCGCCATCAACCATTACCATTTCCAAAGATAGCGCTGGCAGATACTTTGTTTCCTGCCTGTGTGAATTTGAACCTGTATCAATGCCTGTTATCGCTAAAACTGTCGGCATTGATGTTGGCTTAAAAGATTTGTTTGTCACCGACACCGGATTCAAAACCGGCAATCCCCGCCACACGGCTAAATATGCGAAGCGACTGACATTACAGCAACGCAGGTTGAGCAGGAAGAAAAAAGGCTCAAAGAACCGCGCCAAAGCCCGCTTAAAGGTTGCCCGACTCCACGCAAAAATTGCCGATTGCCGGATGGATAACTTGCATAAGTTGTCCCGCAAACTGATTAACGAAAACCAAGTTGTTTGCGTCGAATCCCTCAAGGTGAAAAACATGATCCACAACCCGAAGCTGTCTAAAGCGATAGCTGATGCAGGCTGGAGCGAACTTGTTCGCCAGCTACAGTACAAAGGGGAATGGGCAGGGCGTAGCGTTATCGCTATCGACCAGTATTTCCCTTCTTCCAGGCGTTGTAGCTGTTGCGGTTTCACCATGAAAACCATGCCCCTTGATGTTCGTAAATGGACTTGCTCTGAGTGCGGAGCAATCCATGATCGCGACATTAACGCGGCCCGTAATATCAAAGCTGCCGGGCTGGCAGTGTTAGCCCACGGAGAGCCTGTAAATCCTGAACCGCATAAAGCGGCTTAGGTTAGGCTCTGTGAAGTGGGAATCCTCGCCCTTTAGGGCGGGGAGCAGTCAATTAGGTAACTGACTCCAGAAGGTCCCTGAAAAATCCAGCGGTAAAAAGCGCTGGTAAAGTTGTTGCAAGGTTTGCTGCGGATCGATATCGGCAAACAGCTGCGGGTAAAGCATTTTCGCGATCCATTCGGTCGCGACGACGTGATACGGGCTGAGATAGAAGTTGTGCCACAGCGCGCCAGCGCGGCCTTCACGCACCGCCGCCAGCTGGCTGAGCAGCGGCTGCGCGGCCATCACGCGCTGAAAGCTCTGCTGCGCCTGGGATGCGCTGACCAGCGGCCCCAGCGCGACGGTTTTCGCCTTCTCCTGCGCGTCGGCCATGCCGGTGGCGATATAAACCTGCGGCTGCGCGGCCAGCGCCTGCTCCGGGTTCAGCTCGCCGAAAACCCCTTTCACCGTGTCGGCCGCGATGTTGTCGCCGCCAGCGAAGGCGACCAGCTGGCCGAGATTGCCGTTAACCGCCGTGGTGCAGCAGGTATCACGCCGTCCCAAATGCAGGTGCAGCATCACGCGGGCGCGCGGCCCCTGACGGCTTGCCAGGCGCTGCGCGATACGCTGCATATGCGCCTGATAAAAGTCGGCGAACGCCTGCGCGCGCTGCGGCTGATTCAACACCTCGCCGAGGATTTTGACGCTGGGCAGCGTGTTGTGCAGCAGGTCGACGCGCAGATCGACGGTGATTACCGGCACGCCCGCCTGCTGCATCACCTGACGGAAACGCGCCTCCTCGCCGCCGGTTTTCGCCAGGCGCGGCAGGATGACCAGATCAGGCTTTAGCTGTAAAACCCGTTCGGCGTTCAGCTCGCGGATACTGCCCGAACCGAGCTGTGGGATGTCGGCCAGCTGCGGAAAGCGCGCCAGGTACTGACGCCAGCTTTGCGGATCGTACTTCGCTAAATCCGCGGGCCAGCCTGCGATATGCGCCGCCGGATAGCCGGGCTGCAACAGCGCCAGCGTGTAAAGCATGCGGCTTTCGCCCAGGACGATGCGCTGAGGATGATCGGGTATGACGACCTGTACGCCGTTGATATCGCTGATTTGGCGGGCAAAAAGCGAGTGGCTGAACAACAACAGCAAAAGGAAAAGTTTGCGCATAGGGAACGTAAATGAACGGAAAAGAAAATGATAATGAAAATCAGTTGCGATCTCAACAAATGCCGCTGCGCTGGCGGAAGAAGAAGAGAACGCAGGGCATCAGCAAGGGCGGGCGATGCGGGCGTTTTCTACACGGATGAACGCGCCGTCATTCCCGCATTTTTATACTTTTTTTACACCGCGCCGCCGTAATTTAACGCCAATTTTATACGCCAGTTTTTATCCTCTGCGCTAACTGTAAAGCGCCTTTGGAGGTCACTGTGAGTACTGGAATTGCGGCGGGCATCGTGCTGCTGTTTTTACTGCTGGGCTATCTGGTTTATGCCCTGATCAATGCGGAGGCATTCTGATGATCGCCTCGGCGTTTTTATTGTTGGCCAGCTATCTGCTCGTACTGATGCTGCTGGCGCAGCCGCTGGGCCGCGCCATGGCGGGCATCGTACGCGACAGGCCGCTGCTGCCGACGCTGGAAGGCGCGCTGTGGCGTCTGTGCGGCGCGGAAAAACAGAGCATGGGCTGGCAGCACTACCTGCTGGCGATATTGCTTTTTAACGGCGCGGGTCTGGCGCTGCTGCTGGCGATCCTGTTGACGCAGCAGGCGCTGCCGCTGAACCCGCTGCATCTGCCGAACCTGAGCTGGCATCTGGCGCTGAACACCGCCGTCAGCTTCGTCACCAACACTAACTGGCAATCCTATGGCGGCGAAAGCACCCTCAGCCCGCTGAGCCAGATGGTCGGGCTGACGGTGCAGAACTTCCTGTCGGCGGCGACCGGCATCGCCGTCGCTTTTGCGCTGATGCGCGGCTTCGCCAATAAATCGCTGGCGACGCTCGGCAACGCCTGGCGCGATCTGACGCGCGTCACCCTCTATGTGCTGCTGCCGATCGGCCTGATTATCGCGCTGCTGCTGGTCAGCCAGGGTGTGGTGCAGACGCTGAGCGCCAGCGTCGATGTGCAGACGCTGGAAGGAGCGAAGCAGACGCTGTCGCTGGGTCCGGTGGCGTCGCAGGAAGCGATCAAAATGCTGGGCACCAACGGCGGCGGCTTCTTCAACGCTAACTCGGCGCATCCCTTTGAAAACCCTACGGCGTTAAGCAACTTCATTGAAATGCTGGCGATTTTTCTGATCCCGGCTGCGCTCTGCTTCACCTTCGGCGACGTGGTCGGCGATCACCGTCAGGGGCATGCGCTGCTCTGGGCGATGACCCTGATGTTTGTCGTCGCAGTGGCGGCAGTGATGTGGGCGGAGCTGCGCGGCAACCCGCATTTCCTGACGCTCGGCGCGGACAGCGCCATCAATATGGAAGGCAAAGAGACGCGCTTCGGCATTCTTAACTCCAGCCTGTTTGCGGTGATCACTACCGCCGCCTCGTGCGGCGCGGTCAACGCCATGCACGACTCCTTCACCGCGCTCGGCGGCATGGTGCCGATGTGGCTGATGCAGCTGGGCGAAGTGGTGTTTGGCGGCGTCGGCGCCGGGCTGTACGGCATGCTGCTGTTCGTGGTGCTGGCGGTGTTTATCGCCGGACTGATGATCGGCCGCACCCCGGAATACCTCGGCAAAAAGATCGACGTACGTGAAATGAAGCTGACCGCGCTGGCGATTCTGGTGACGCCGACGCTGGTGCTGCTCGGCACGGCGCTGGCGATGATGAGCGAGGCGGGACGCGCCGGCATGGCGAATCCGGGCGTCCACGGCTTCAGCGAGGTGCTCTACGCCGTCTCGTCGGCGGCCAACAACAACGGCAGCGCCTTCGCCGGGCTGAGCGCCAATACGCCTTTCTGGAACCTCCTGCTGGCGTTCTGCATGCTGGTCGGCCGCTTCGGCATCATCATTCCGGTGATGGCGATCGCCGGTTCGCTGGCGGCGAAAAAAGCGCAGCCGGTGAGCAGCGGCACGTTGCCCACCCACGGCGCGCTGTTTGTCTGCCTGCTGATCGGCACGGTGCTGCTGGTGGGGGCGCTGACCTTTATTCCTGCGCTGGCGCTGGGGCCGGTGGCAGAACATCTACAACTGATTTCGCGTTAACGGGCGAGGAAGCTAATGAGTCGTCAACAACAGGCGCTGTTTGATGGGGCGCTGATGCGTACTGCCATCATCGACGCGTTTAAAAAGCTGAATCCGCGCGTGCAGTTCCGCAATCCGGTGATGTTTCTGGTCTATTGTGGCAGCGCGCTGACTACGCTGCTGACGGCGGCGATGGCGGCCGGTCAGACGGCGGGCGACGCCGGTTTTACCGGCAGCATCGCGCTGTGGCTCTGGTTCACCGTGCTGTTCGCCAACTTCGCCGAAGCGCTGGCGGAAGGACGCAGCAAGGCGCAGGCCAGCAGCCTGAAAGGGGTGAAAAAAACCAGTTTTGCGAAGAAGCTCAGCGCGGCGCATCACGACGCCGCCTGGCAGCAGGCGGCGGCGGAAACCCTGCGTAAAGGCGACTGGGTGCTGGTGGAGGCGGGCGATATTATCCCCTGCGACGGCGAAGTGGTGGAAGGCGGCGCCTCGGTGGATGAGAGCGCCATTACCGGCGAATCGGCGCCGGTGATCCGTGAATCGGGCGGCGATTTCGCCTCGGTGACCGGCGGTACGCGCATTCTTTCCGACTGGCTGGTGATCCAGTGCAGCGTCAATCCGGGCGAAACCTTCCTCGACCGCATGATCGCTATGGTGGAAGGGGCGAAGCGGCGCAAAACACCAAACGAGATCGCGCTGACCATTCTGCTGATCTCGCTGACCCTCGTTTTCTTACTGGCGACCGCCACGCTCTGGCCGTTTTCCGCCTGGGGCGGCCACGCGGTCAGCGTGACGGTGCTGGTGGCGCTGCTGGTCTGTCTGATCCCCACTACTATCGGCGGGCTGCTGTCGGCCATCGGCGTGGCGGGCATGAGCCGTATGCTGGGCGCCAACGTGATCGCCACCAGCGGCCGCGCAGTGGAGGCGGCGGGCGATGTGGATGTGTTGCTGCTGGATAAAACCGGCACCATCACTCTTGGTAACCGTCAGGCGACCCACTTTATGCCCGCGCCGGGCATCAATGAGCAGCAGCTGGCGGATGCGGCGCAGCTCGCTTCGCTGGCGGATGAAACCCCGGAAGGGCGCAGCATCGTGGTGCTGGCGAAGCAGAAATTCAACCTGCGCGAGCGCGATCTGCAAAGCATGGACGCCACCTTTATTCCGTTCTCGGCCCAGACGCGCATGAGCGGCGTTAATGTGCAACAGCGCAGCATCCGCAAAGGGGCGGTGGACGCGGTGCGCAAACATATCGCCGCCAACCACGGCGTTTTCCCCGCCGAGGTGGACGCGCTGGTGGAGGAGGTGGCGCGCACCGGCGGCACGCCGCTGGTGGTGGCGGAAAACGCGCGCGTGCTGGGCGTGGTGGCGCTGAAAGATATCGTCAAGGGCGGCATCCGCGAGCGTTTCGCCGAGCTGCGCAAGATGGGCATCAAAACCGTGATGATTACCGGCGATAACCCGCTGACCGCCGCGGCGATCGCCGCTGAAGCGGGCGTCGACGATTTCCTGTCGGAGGCGACGCCGGAAGCGAAGCTGGCGCTGATCCGTCAGTACCAGGCGGAGGGCCGACTGGTGGCGATGACCGGCGACGGCACCAACGATGCCCCGGCGCTGGCGCAGGCGGACGTGGCGGTGGCGATGAACTCCGGCACCCAGGCGGCAAAAGAGGCGGGCAACATGGTCGATCTCGACTCTAACCCGACCAAACTGCTGGAGGTGGTGCATATCGGTAAACAGATGCTGATGACGCGCGGCTCGCTGACCACCTTCAGCATCGCCAACGACGTGGCGAAATATTTCGCCATTATCCCGGCCGCCTTCGCCGCCACTTATCCGCAGCTTAATTTGCTGAACGTAATGCACCTGCATTCGCCCAACTCGGCGATTCTGTCGGCGGTGATCTTTAACGCGCTGGTGATTGTGTTTTTGATCCCGCTGGCGCTGAAGGGCGTCAGCTATCGGCCCCTGAGCGCGGCGGCGCTGCTGCGGCGCAACCTGTGGCTTTACGGCGTCGGCGGCCTGCTGGTGCCCTTTGTCGGCATCAAGCTGATCGATATGGCGCTCACCCTGCTGGGCTGGGCCTGAGGAAAACATCATGTACGCATTACGTCCCGCTCTTACCCTGTTGATTTTACTGACGCTGCTGACCGGCGGCCTCTATCCATTGCTCACCACGCAGCTGGCGCAGTGGCTGTTTCCGGCGCAGGCCAACGGTTCGCTGTTGCAGGAAGGCGCCGCAGCGCGCGGCTCGGCGCTGATCGGCCAGGCTTTCAGCCGCAATGACTATTTCTGGGGGCGGCCTTCGGCCACGGCGGCGCCGCCTTATAACGGCGCCGCCTCGTCGGGCAGCAACCTGGCCGCCAGCAACCCGGCGCTGGACCAGGCGGTGAGCGAGCGCGTCGCGCTGCTGCGCGCCGCCAATCCGCAGGCGAGCCGCACGGTGCCGGTCGATCTGGTCACCGCCTCCGGCAGCGGGCTGGACCCGCATATCTCTCCGGCGGCGGCGCAGTGGCAGGCGCCGCGCGTGGCGGCGGCGCGTCGGCTGCCGCTGGAAACCGTGCAGCGGCTGATTGAGGAAAATAGCGACCGTCCGCTGCTGAAATTTCTTGGCGAGCCGGGGGTGAATGTGGTGAAACTGAATATGGCGCTGGACGCGTTGACATCGGCGCGCTGATCGGCGCCCGGCACGCCCAGAAAAACGGCCTTCACATTTTCAGGGACTTTAATGAACGACGACATCGCCCGTCCCAACCCGGATGCGCTGCTGCAATCTGGCCGCCATCGCGGCAAGCTTAAAATTTACTTCGGTGCCTGCGCGGGCGTGGGGAAAACGTACGCCATGTTGCAGGAGGCGCGGCGGCTGCGCGCGCAGGGGCTGGACGTGCTGGTGGGCATCGTAGAGACCCACGGACGCGAGGAGACCGCAAGCCTGCTGGAAGGGCTGAGCGTGCTGCCGCGTCGCGCTACCGGACGTTCGCGCTATGAGGAGTTCGATCTCGACGCCGCGCTGGCCCGACGTCCGGCGGTAATCCTGATGGATGAGCTGGCGCACAGCAATGTGCCCGGCTCACGTCATCCCAAACGCTGGCAGGATATCGACGAGCTGCTGGAGGCGGGCATCGATGTGATGACCACCGTCAACGTGCAGCATCTGGAAAGCCTGAACGACGTGGTGGGCGGCATTACCGGCATTCAGGTGCGCGAAACGGTGCCCGATCCCTTTTTCGACCGCGCGGACGAGGTGGTGCTGGTCGATCTGCCGCCGGACGACCTGCGTCAGCGGCTGAAAGAGGGCAAAGTCTACGTCGGCGACCGTGCGGAACGGGCGATTGAGAATTTCTTCCGCAAGGGCAACCTGTTCGCGCTGCGCGAGCTGGCGCTGCGGCGCACCGCCGACCGGGTGGACGATCAGATGCGCGCCTGGCGCGACGCGCAGGGAAGGGAGAAGGTCTGGCACACGCGCGACGCGATCCTGCTCTGCATCGGCGACAACACCGGCAGCGAAAAACTGGTGCGCACCGCCGCCCGGCTGGCGTCGCGGCTGGGCAGCGTCTGGCATGCGGTCTACGTCGAGACGCCGCGCCTTTACCGGCTATCGGAGGCGCGGCGGCGCAACATTTTGCGCACGCTGCGGCTGGCGCAGGAGCTGGGCGCGGAAACCGCTACCCTGGCGGACAGCGACGAGGCGCAGGCGGTGCTGCGCTACGCGCGGGAGCATAACCTCGGCAAAATCGTTATTGGTCGCCGTCCGACGCGGCGCTGGCGGCGCGACAGCTTCGCCGATCGCCTCGGCCAGCTGGGGCCGGATCTCGATCTGCTGGTGGTGGCGCTGGAGGAGGCGACGCGCGAGCTTACCGGCCAGCTCAGCGATACGCGCGCCTTTGGCGAAAAGTGGGCGACGCAGCTGCGCGGCATGGCGGCGGCGCTGCTGCTCTGCGCGCTGATCACCTTCTGTGGGCAGTACTGGCTGCCCGACTTCGATCCCGCCAACGGCGTAATGATCTACCTGCTCGGCGTGGTGATTATCGCCCTGCGCTATGGCCGCTGGCCGTCGGTGGCGGCGACGGTGATGAACATCCTCGCCTTCGATCTCTTTTTTGTCGCGCCGACCGGCACGGTGGCGGTCTCCGATTTACAGTATCTGGTCACCTTCGGCGTGATGCTGGCGGTCGG
Source organism: Mixta sp. (assembly GCF_024610815.1). Lineage (NCBI taxonomy): Bacteria > Pseudomonadati > Pseudomonadota > Gammaproteobacteria > Enterobacterales > Erwiniaceae > Mixta > Mixta sp. The sequence goes on along the minus strand of NZ_JANION010000076.1, from coordinate 13,207 downwards.
CGTGATCGTCGGCAACCTGACGGCGGGCGTGCGCTATCAGGCGCGGGTGGCGCGCTATCGCGAACAACGGGCGCGCTATCTCTATGAGCTGGCCCGCTCGCTCAGCAGCGCGCTGCGCCATGAGGATATCGCCGCCGCGGGCCAGCGCAGCATTTTCGCCACTTTGCAGACGCGCAGCGCGCTGTTGCTGCCCGATGAAAAAGGCGAGCTGGTGATCACCGGCGACAGTAGCCTGACGCTGCCGCCCGATGGCGCCATCGCCCGCTGGAGCTTCAGCAAGGGACAGCCCGCCGGCGCGGGCACCGACACGTTGCCGGCGATGCCCTGGCAGATGCTGGCGCTAAAAACCCAGGAAAAGCGCTGGGGGCTGCTGGTGGTGGAGCCGGATAACCTGCGCCAGCTGATGATTCCGGAGCAGCAGCGGCTGCTGGAAACCTACTGCGTGCTGCTGGCGAACGCGCTGGAGCGCATCGCGCTGGCGCGCAGCGAAGCGGCCTCCCGGCTGGCGGCGGAGCGCGAGCAGCTGCGCAACGCGCTGCTGTCGGCCCTGTCGCACGATCTACGTACGCCGCTGACGGTGCTGTTCGGCCAGGCGGAGATGTTGATGCTCGATCTGTCGGCGGAGAACTCGAGGTTTACGTCCCAGGCGAGCCAGATCCGCGAGCAGACGCTCAGCACCATTCGGCTGGTGAGCAATATGCTCGATATGGCGCGCATCCAGTCGGGCGGGTTAAACCTGCATCAGGAATGGCTGCTGCTGGAGGAGCTCGTCGGCAGCGCCCTGACGCAGCTGGCGGCGATCCTGCCGCGTGACAACGTACAGCTGGCGCTGCCGGACGGGATGGTCTGGCTGCACGGCGACAGCACGCTGCTGGAGCGGGTGTTTATCAATCTGCTGGAGAACAGCGTCAAGTATGCTGGCGCGCAGACGCCGCGCGGCATTCGCGCCGTAGAGCGGGCGGGACGGCTGGAGATTGAAGTCTGGGACAGCGGGCCGGGCATTCCCGCCGGACAGGAAGAGAAGATTTTCGATAAGTTTACGCGCGGCGATAAAGAGTCCGCCGTGCCGGGCGTCGGACTGGGGCTGGCGATCTGCAAGGCGATTATCGAGACGCACGGCGGGCAGATAAGCGCGCGCGCCCGCGCCGAAGGCGGCGCGAGCTTCCTGATTTCGCTGCCGCAGGCGACGCCGCCCGTGCTGCCGGAAGCGGAACAGGAGGAACTGAAATAACTTCACCAGGCTTCGGTTATACTGAGCCTCTGTGTTGACTAACTTACTGGACTTTATGGAACGCTTCACCGAAAACCTGATGTATGCATCGCGCTGGCTGCTGGCTCCGGTTTACATCGGTCTGTCGCTGGGTCTGCTGGCGCTGACCATTAAGTTTTTTCAGGAAATCCTGCATCTGCTGCCCAATATCCTGGAGATAGCGGAAAACGACCTGATCCTGCTGCTGCTGTCGCTGGTGGACATGACGCTGGTCGGCGGTCTGCTGGTGATGGTGATGCTCTCCGGCTATGAGAACTTCGTTTCCCGGCTCGATATCGACGAGCATAAAGAGAAGCTGAGCTGGCTGGGTAAAATGGATTCAGGCTCGCTGAAGAACAAAGTGGCGGCCTCGATTGTGGCGATTTCCTCGATTCACCTGCTGCGGGTGTTTATGGAGGCGCGCAACGTCGCCAACGATAAGCTGATGTGGTATGTGATTATCCATCTCACCTTTGTGCTGTCGGCGTTTGTGATGGGCTGGCTGGATGCGATGTCGCGCCAGAACAAAAACGGTCACTGAGCCGTTTAACGCGCCGCGCCGTTGCGAAAAGCCATGCCTTCGGGCGTGGCTTTTTTCTTTTTATCGCCGGTAACGATTCGCTGCCGCTTCGCGTCTCGCTTTCCTTCATTCTCTTATTTCCTTTTCATCCGTCCAGCTTTTCCCCGCAGGCGCTATGGATATATGCCAGGCTTAATCCATTCAGTAAGAAATTATCACGGGAGTAATATGGATTTCCTTGGCTGGACCGCCACCAGTGGCGGCTTATTACTGGTTATGTCACTGGCGTCGGGATGGATTCACCGTGGGCCGGTGACTTCTTTTGGTCTGTTTTTACTGTTTGGCATCCTGTTCGGGCCGTGGGCGCTCGACTTGGTCAGGCTCGATGTGCTGACCCATCCCGATCTGGCGGCGCATATTACTGAAATCACCATTGCCGCCTCGCTGTTTATCACCGGGCTGAAGCTGCGCTTGCCGCTGAAAGCGAGCAGCTGGCGCATCGGCGGCCTGCTGGCGTTCCCCGCTATGCTGCTGACGGTGCTCGGCATGATGATGGTGGTGCACTGGATCACCGGCTTTTCCTGGCCGCTGTCGCTGGCGTTCGCCGCGATCGTCGCGCCAACCGATCCGGTGCTGGCCAGCCTGATATCCGTCAACCATGCGGGCGACGACGACGCGATGCGCGTGGCGCTCTCCAGCGAGGCGGGAATGAACGACGGTTCGGCACTGCCGCTGCTGATGCTGGCGCTGCTGCTGTTTCAGGGTCAGGAGCCGGTCTCTGCCGGGCTGTTCGGCCACTGGCTGCTGAAAGATGTACTGTGGGCGATCGGCATGGGATCGCTGATCGGCTACAGCTTTGGCCGCCTGATCGGCATTATGGCCACTCGACTGCGCAGCGTGCACAACGATATCGCGCCAAATGATTTTCTTGCGCTGGCGCTGATCGCCATTAGCTATGCGGCGGCGCAGACGGTTGAAGCCTCCGGCTTCCTTGCCGCTTTTGCCGCAGGCATCGGGCTGCGTCACGCGGAAGTTTACGTGGTGAAAACCTTTCCGCCGGAACAGCTGCCGGAAGACAACCGCATGGCGCCGGCGGAGCTGCTGGTCAACCCTAACCAGCGCCATTTGCAGGAAGATTACGGCCCGGCGCATTCGGTAGGGCTGGTGGTGGGTGATGCGCTGTCGTTTGGCGATACGGTGGAGCGTCTGCTGGCGGCGCTGATGGTGGTGGCGCTGGGCGTCACGCTGGCGTTGCACTGGAACCCCGCCGGCCTGCTGCTGGCTGCGGTTCTGTTTCTGGTGATCCGTCCGCTGGCGGTCTGGATTTCGACCATCGGCACCGGCATGCCGACGGGACGGCGCTGGTTGATTGGCTGGCTCGGCATTCGCGGCATCGGCAGTATCAACTATATTGCTTACGCCTGGATGCACGGCATGTCCGGGCCGCAGGCGGAAACGATGGTGGATATGGCGTTGACGCTGGTGGCCGCCAGCGTGGTGGTCCACGGCATCACGGTGACGCCGTTGCTGAAACGGCGTCAGGTCTGGCAGGCAGCGCGGCGTCAGAAGGAAGAGGAACGGCGCAAAGCGCGCCAGCAGGTCAAAGAACGGGAGAACGCGCAGCGGTAACGCTTTATTTCCTTTCTGCTAAATCTAAATAACGCTGACGGCGATCACGTTTTTCGGGCTAAGATAATACAGCGACGCTGTTCAGCGTTGGTCCCGATTGGCAGACCCCGACATCATTAACGACACGTTGTTAAGCAACGCTCGGGTGGCCCTTTGCCTTATCGCTTTTCATGGTTTGGTTTTAACGTTTGAGAATGACGGGCATGAAGCATGATTAGTCGTCGGCGTTTTCTTCTGGGGGCCGGCGCCAGTTTATTTTCTATCAAGACCGGCAACCTGTTCGCGCGTCAGAATGTGATTCCGCTATGGCCGGAAACGCCGCCCGGCGGCGGCGGGCCGTCCGGGGCGCTGCATATCAATAAGTCCGGTTCCTGGTCCAATATCGTCTGTCCATCGATTCAGCGTTTTCAGCCGGGGAAACCTAACGGCGAAGCGGTGCTGATCGCGGCGGGCGGCGGCTACTGCTGGATCGGCATGGGGCGCGAAGCCTGGCCGGTGGCGCGCTGGCTGAACGGCTTCGGCTATACCACCTATGTGTTGAGCTACCGGCTGCCCGGCGAAAAATGGCATGCCGGGCCGCTGGCGGCGTTGCAGGATGCGCAGCGGGCGATCCGGCTGGTGCGGACGATGGAGAATCGCGTGCATGCGCTGGGCTTCTCCGCCGGCGCGCATCTGCTGGGCATGGCGGCCGCGCGGCCCGACTACGCCACTTACGCGCCGCAGGATGAGCTGGACGCCGTCGCGCCGTCGGTTGACAGCGTGGGGCTGATCTATCCGGTGATTACGCTCCAGGCGCCTTATAACCATACCGTGACCCACCGCATGCTGGCGGGCCGACACGCTACGCCAGAGCAGGAAGCGCAGTGGTCGATTGAAAACTTCGTCACGCCCGCCTATCCGCCGACTTTCCTGGCGCAGGCGGAGGACGATCGCATTTCGCCGCCGCAGAATACCCTGATTATGCGTGAAGCCTGCCGCCGCAAGGGCGTGCCGGTGGAGCTGGTGCAGATCAGCCGTGGCGGTCACGGCTTTGGATTAGGGCAGGCGGGCACGCCCGCCGCCATCTGGGATCAGGCCTATGCGCTCTGGTTGCAGTCGCGCCGCCGTCGCCGCGTGCCGCTGCGCACCGAGTCGATTTAAGCGGGGCGACAGCCCGCGACGCGGATGACGCTGGGCCAGCCCGCCGCAGACGCGCAAACAAGCTGACCCGCCTGGCGGCGGCCGGTTAAGGCCGCAACGCGCTATTTATGGGTGAAATCGATCACCATGCGGCCACGGATTTTCCCGCTCTCCATCTCATGAAAGATTTCATTAATCTCGTCAATGGCGCGGCGCTGCACGCGCGGCACCACTTTGCCTTCCGCCGCGAACTGGAATGCTTCCGCCAGATCTTCACGAGTGCCGACCAGCGAGCCGACCACCTCAATGCCGTCCAGCACCAGACGCGGAATATTCAGGCTCATCGACTCCGGCGGCAGGCCGACGGCGACGATGCGTCCCCCGGCGCGCATGGCGTCGACGGCGGAGTTAAAGGCGGCTTTGGCGACCGCGGTGACCACCGCCGCATGGGCGCCGCCGACGCGCTCCTGAATGATTTTCGCCGCATCTTCATTGCGCGAGTTAATCGCCATATCCGCGCCCATTTCCGTGGCGAACGCGAGCTGATCGTCATTGATATCTACCGCGATGACCTTCGCGTTAAAGACGTTTTTCGCGTACTGCAACGCCAGGTTGCCCAGGCCGCCCAGCCCGTAGATGGCGATCCATTTGCCCGGACGAATGCCGGAGACTTTTACCGCCTTATAAGTGGTGACGCCCGCGCAGGTCACGCTGCTGGCCGCCGCCGGATCGAGGCCGTCCGGTACTTTTACCGCGTAGTCGGCGACGACGATGCACGCTTCAGCCATGCCGCCGTCGACGCTGTAGCCAGCGTTTTTTGCGCTGCGGCACAGGGTTTCATTGCCGCTGTTGCAATATTCGCAGTGTCCGCATCCCTCATAAAACCAGGCGACGCTGGCGCGATCGCCCGGCTTCAGCGAAGTAACGCCCGGCCCGATCTCTTCCACAATACCGATGCCCTCATGGCCGAGAATAATGCCGGTCGCGTCGCCGAAATCGCCGTTCTTAACGTGCAGGTCGGTATGACAGACGCCGCAGCACTCCATTTTCAGACGCGCTTCGCCATGTTTCAGCGAGCGCAGCGTTTTTTCCACAACTTCAACGCGATGATCTTTGGTGACAACAGCTGCTTTCATATCGTGTCTCTCCGTTGGTGAGGTTGGGTCATATCCTTTATGCGTTTTACGGGACGAACAGGCGCGTCCGGCTGACCGTGCCGTTCGCCTTTTCCTCTATGCTAACCATTAAGAGGTATACGCAACGCAGCGATTATCCAGAGTGTGACAACGATCACCGGTGTACTACGCTTAACGAATGCCTGCCAGCGCAGCGCGAGAAGCCAGCCTTGCCATGTGCGCCTCTCTGCGCTGCCGTTCAGATAAAGGAAAACGTCGCTGTGAAGAACATGACCTGGGATTCTCCCGCCCGCGAAAAAGGCTATGCCGGGCTGGGCGACTACGCTGCGATTGGCGAAGGCCGTTCCGTCGCGCTGATTGCGCCCGACGGCGCCATCGACTGGTGGTGCGCGCCTAATCTCGATTCGCCGCCGCTGTTCGACCGTATTCTTGACGCCAGCAACGGCGGCTATTTTCAGGTGGCGCCGACCGCGCCGTGGCGAATGCAGCGCCACTATCGGGAGAACAGTAATGTACTGGAGACGCGCTACCAGACCGACAGCGGCGAGGTGCTGATAACGGAATCGCTGAACAGCACCCTGGCGGGACGATTGCCGTGGAATGAGCTGGCGCGACGCGTGGAAGGGGTAAGCGGCGAGGTGGAGATACAGGTGATTTTCCAGCCCGGCACGCGCGCGGAAACCTGCTCACCCTGGCATAACAAGGTTAACGGCCATCCGCTGTGGCACATCGGCGAACTGATGGCGATGCTGCGCCTGACCGATGATGTGCGCATCGAACAGTGCGACGATGTGCGGCTGACCGCCACCTTTACCACCTCGCCGGCGTCGCGCTCGCTGGTGGCGCTGGTGACCACCGAGCGCGAGCCGCTGGCGATCCCGGCGCCGGAGAAAATCGATGAGCGCATCGAAACCAGCCATACCGCCTGGCGCGACTGGGCTGACGGGCTGGCGGATCACGGGCGCTACGACAGTCATGTCAGGCGCTCGGCGCTGGCGCTGAAGTTTCTCTGGTATTCGCCGACCGGCGCGCTGGCGGCGGCGGCCACCTCCTCGCTGCCGGAAAAGCTCGGCAACGATAAAAACTACGATTACCGCTACGCCTGGATACGCGACGCCTGCCTGATTATCAAGGCGTTTGTTTATCTGGGATCGCTGGAAGACTGTAAGGCGGCGTTTTCCTGGCTGTCGAACACCATTCGCCGTCACGACGGCGGCCTGCGCGCCTGCTATACACTGGAGGGCGGCCAGGTGCCGGAAGAGCGCAATCCGCCGCTGGAAGGCTATCAGGGCACGCAGCCGGTGCGGGTCGGCAACAACGCCCGCGATCAGGTTCAGATCAGCATGTATGGCGATATGCTGGCGACCGCGCGATTGTTTATCCGTGCGGGCCACGTCCTGGATCTCTCAACGTCGCGTCTGCTCGGCAAGCTGGCGAACCACTGCGCCGACAGCTGGCGGCAGAAGGATTCCGGCATCTGGGAACTGCCTGAAGAACAGCACTATACTCACTCGAAAATGGCCTGCTGGCTGGCGCTCGACCAGGCGGTCAAGCTGGCGGAAGACAGCCATATTGAACCGACCTGGGTAGGGCGCTGGGAGCGTGAGCGCGATCGTATCCGCGACTGGATCGAGACGCACTGCTGGTCAGAGCAGCGCCAGGCCTACACCTTTTACGCCGGGACGGAACGGCTCGATGCGGCGGTGGCGCTGACGCACTATTACGGCAGCAAAGTGAACCCGCAGCGGATGCTGTCGACGCTGACGCAAATCCGCGAGGAATTAGGACGCGGCGGCGTGATGCTCTATCGCTATTCCGACGTGGAGAAAGAGGAGGCCACCTTTGTCGCCTGCTCTTTCTGGATGGTGGAGGCGCTGGCGGAGCTGGGCGAGCGCGAGGCGGCGCAGCGCGCGATGGATGAGATCCTGGAGCAGCTCTGTCAGCGCGGCAACGTGGAAATCTTTAATGAGATGTTTGATATCCATACGCAGAACTGGCTGGGCAATATGCCGCAGGGACTGAGCCATCTTTCGCTGGTTTGCGCCGCCAACGCGCTGGCGGACGCTAATCCGGGACATCGGGTGTAACCGCAGGCTGTTTTAAACCGCGGGCGCAAAGCGGGCTTTTTTTGGCGAAGGTCAGCTTCGCGCGCCGCCGGGTTATCGATCGGCCTAAAGGTCGCCTTTTTCAGGAGCCGGTTAAGCGCGCTGATTAGTTATAGATCAATACAAAGGTCGCCATGCTGTTGGCGGTTCCCGCCGACACCCTTTCTTCGGTCTGCACATACTCCGCGGTAAAGTTGATGTTCTCCGCGTGGCCAGCGTCGCTTGCCGTAATGGTTTTTACCACCGGCAGGTTGCTGGCCTCGTTAATCTTGACGGGGGTGCCTGCGGCTGGAGCCGGGGCGGGATTTTGACCGTATCTCAGCTTTACGCCCACGCCGCGCGCCGCATCGGCCTGCTGGGTTAAGGCCAGGGTATCAGGCATATCGGCAGCGGCGGTAACGCCGAAAAAGCCGACCCTGATGTCTGTTCTCGCGGTGCAGTACACCGGTAGCGAAAACGTTTTTACATTGCCTGCGGTCTGGCCTTTGCCATGGAAATCCGTGCGGCTTACGGTGCCAAGATCGACATTGATAGTGGATCGGGTGACCTGGCAACTGCCTTGCTGACCAATATCGACGTTCATCGCCGCCAGATCGAGCGTCGCGGCAGGGCTGGTCACGCTGCTTGCCGCGCCCGCTGGCTGATATTCTATATAAAGTTTTCCAATGTGCGGGAGCGGATCCATCTGTCTGTGGTTGCCATCGATCAACTCTACGTTGCCGGTTTTGTAAAAGATCACGTAGATCTTTACGATAAGCTCGCGCAGGTCAAGCATTGAGGCAGTCTGCCTGCTGTCGCATAGCGTAACGGACTCGCTGCCGGCTGGCGCGTCGGCGCCGTCGATATAGCGAATCGCGCCGCCGTTGCACTGTAGGCCGAGCGCATAACCGATTCCCTTGATACTGCTGGGAAAAACGTGGCGGCCATTGATAATCGTTTCAGGTGCGCCATTTTGCTGATACACAATGCGTTTCCATGTCGCCGTCGGCGCCTGACGATCGCAGGTAAAATGAACCCCGCCGCCGTTGTCCGCCATCGGAGTCGTCATTTGCATATCCGACGGCAGCGTCGGCAGGTATTTAATATTTTGCAGGTTGATGGTCATCTGCGACGTTGCCGGACCGCAGTTTTCCGCCTGACCAGCCTGGCTCCAGAGACCCGCCATTAGCGCAAGGGATAAGCCGAGCGCGCGCAATAATGTATGCATAAACACCTCTTATAAGCACAGGCCGCTGACCGTTTTTACCGGAGACTGCCGCTGGTTATTGGGGAGGCGGAAATGCATAACGCACTTCCGCGTGACGTTACTGGACTGCCAGCGCGCCTCAATGGCGCCCCGGTCAGGAATGCCGCTCAGATAGACCTGTCCGCCATCGGCGACCATGCCGCTGGCGGGCGCACCCTCTTCTTCGCTGTAGACGAGCAGCCGCGCGCTGGTGCCGAACGGCAGCGGGCCCTCTTTATTTTTCAGTGTAAAGAGCACCCGGTTGCCGATATGGGTGCGGTAGTTCGCCTGTACGACGGCGCCGCCGCCAGGGATGACCGTCTGTCCTTCCAGCTCGACGTCGGTGTCGTCGGCCAGGGTTTCGGTATCAAGGGTGATGTAATTTTTTCGGTAAGGCGTCAGCGTGGGAACCACAGCGTAACCGCGCCAGTCGGTGTGAATATTATTGCCGTTCTGAATCGCCACATGCGATGCGCCGGGGGCGCGCACGATGGCGAAGGTGTCGTCGGTAGGCTGGCCGAGCGTAACGCCGTGCGGATGCGCCACCACCGAGCCTGATGCGCCCCAGGTTATCTGGCGACTCAGGCTATCGTGCCGGTAGCCCAGCTGCGCGGTGCCGTATCCGCCGTGATAATCGAGCGATGCGCCGCCGTTGTGCCCTTGCCCCTGGCTATCGTAACCCTGTTGTACGCTGTAATAGAGGTTATGCTTATCCAGCAGCGTGCCGTAAAGCGAGACCTGCTGAGAGCTGTAGCCGTTGCTGGCGGAAAGGGTGTTATAGCTGATGGTGTGATCCGGCAGCCAGCGGTTCAGCGGTACTGAAATGTTGAAGGAGATCGAGCGATCTTTTTTATGTCGATCCGATGATTTGGTGAGGTAGTAGCCCACTCCCCAGGAGATGCCTTTCCATCCGCTGTAGAGGCCGAGATGCACCGTCTCATCATGGCCTTCGGCATGCCAGTACTGCTGGGAATAAAAGGAGGCGGTGAGGCTGCCGATATCGCCGAGCGACTGGCTGACGGCGATCTCTTTGCGGCTGCGTTTGTTGTTCACCAGCCCGCTGCGGCTTTCCAGCGCGTTGGCCTCGCCAAATTCATAGTAGCCGCTGGAGGAGTAGCGATAGCTGGCGAGACTGAAAGTGGTGCCGGTCAGGTTAATATCTTTCTGGTACTGCGCGCGCAGCGAATGGCCGGAATAGTGGCGATGAGAAGGCGCCTCGGTCGCGGCCAGCGTGGCGTCCAACCCTATCGATCCTAATTCGCCGAAGCCGTGCCCGACGCCGAAGGCGTAAGCCTGATAGTTTTCCGCCAGCTGCGCGCCGCCGGAAAGGGTAAAAGCCCAGGGCAGACCATAATAGAGCGACGTCTGCACAAACTGCGGCGTACGCGTCTGCTCAACGCCTGAATGATAACGGCCGGCGCTGAGGCTGAATTTCAGGCGTCCTTCACGCAGCATAAAAGGCACGGCGGAGTAAGGCTGGGTAAAGGTCTGCACGGCGCCGTTGCTCTCCTGAACCTTCACCTGTAAATCGCCGCTTTGCGCGGTGGGATTGAGATCCTTTATTGCGAAGGCGCCCGGCGGAACGTAGGTTTCATAGATGACGTAGCCGTGCTGCGAAACGGTGACTTTGGCGTTGCTGTGCGCCATGCCGCGAATAACCGGCGCGAAGCCGCGCATGCTGTCCGGCAACATCTCATCCTGCGAAGCCAGCTGCACGCCGCGAAACTGCACGCTGGTGAAAATATCGCCGGGCGTATAAATATCGCCGATGCGCAGCTGGCTTTTTAGCGCTTTCACGTCGCATTGCAGCCAGGTGCTCTGCGACTGCCAGCGGCGGGTTTTGTCCCAGGTCATCGAGGAGATATTGCGCAGCCGCCAGCCGCCGAGGTTAACGCCGCTGCGTAAATTCAGATAGTTTGTGGTGGTGTCGCTTTCTGCCTGGCGGGTTTGCGAACCGGACAGGCTGTAGTTGATAAACGCGGCCGGAATGCCGTCGTTCCAGCGCGCCGGATCGACATAGTCACGGCCTGGCGTATTCATCGCCGCCTGCGGAATGCTCAAATACAAACGCAGCCCGGTAAAATCGAACTGACTGCTGGCGTCGGGAATATACTGATCGATGCGGGTCAGGGTTTCGCCTTCATGCAGCTTGCCGAATGAGGAAAACGCGCTGACGTTAACGCCATATTCCGCCAGCTGCGCGACGGTCAGCACCGGCTGTAGCCTGCCGTTCTCCTCGACGAAGGTGACGTTGCGCTGTTCCATCTCCTGGTTGTTGACCAGCACCGTCACCAGATAATCGCCCGGCTGCTGGCCGCCCGCTTTAGCGAAATAGTGCAGATCGGCCGTTTTCTGGTATGGATCGGAGAGCTCCAGCGCCGCCGGGTCGAAATAATCTTCAGCTCGCGCCGGGCGGTAGTGGCACAGCATAAAAAGCGCTGCGGGAACAGCAGCAAGCAGCGCTGCGCTTCCTGCCGGGGCGTGCAGCGGGAAACGGCCATGCCAGCTAGCTGAGGACGCTTTTTTTGCCATAGGGCCGCCAGGGTCTACTGTTGCGCGTAATTGGTGATGCCGCCGAAATCATTGATGGCGCGCCACTTGATGACGCCCGTTGCATTTATCGGCCAGCTTTGCTCGGCTCGCGGACCGATCATGCCGGGTTCGTCAATCGCTTTCCCGCCGACGCTGAGCGAATAAAAAGAGACAAAATAGGGCGTCGGATTATGTGCGACCAAACGGTTGCCCTTCAGCTGAAAAGTGAGTTTCTTCCAGGCGGTTTCCGGGTTGCCCGGCAAATTATTTGGCCGATAAAAGAGCTTAAATTTAGATTTAATATTGATTTGTAGCTTATTGATTTCGCCCTTTTTCGACGGCGCAATACTTTTCACATTCAGCCAAAAAACAGATTCGCGATCGGTTGGCAGCGGCGCGCCGGTAAAATTAATGCGCAGCAGATTCTGCTGTTCGGGTCCAGGCGGAACAGCGGCGGCGTCACGATAAAGGGCGCGCGGCTTTTATCGGTTTCGGAATAGTTTTCCACCCACGACTGCACTAAAAAGGGCGAGCGGGTATCGGCATTCGTCACCGAAATGGATGCTTCTCGTTTACCTTCCTGATAAATAACGCGGGTTCCACCCATAACGAGGCCAGCCTGAGCCAGGTGTGATAACAGGAGAAAGAGTCCAGCAATACCTGAAAAGAAACGTTTCATAAGCAGCAACCATCAATCAGGGAAATAAAACAGCGGGGTATTGAGCAGGGAGAACCCTGCTCAATAATGATTAGTTGTAAACCATGCTGAAGTTCACCACGGCGTTGGCTTCACCCACGGTCACATCTTCGCTGGTGGAGCGATAGTCTGCGTAAAAGGTGAGTTCGGTGTCTTTATCATGCGTTTTAATGTCGTGTTCGTTGGTGACATGGCCGAGCTTAACTTTCTGCTGTTTGTCATCCTCGTACAGCTGGACCGCTACGCCGGTAGCGGTGCCGGGGCCGTTGTTGATCGCCAACAGCTCCTCGTTAGCGTCCGCAGCCTGCCCGTCAAACAGCACCGCGACTTTGGTCACCGTATCGGGGCAGTCCTTCACGGAGATATGGAAAGGCTGTTTTTGGGTTTCGGTGCCTACGGTAGTGAAGTAACTGCTTGCCCAGGTGCCCAGACGAACGTTTTCATCGGTTTTCGCCGTGTCGACATTACAGGAGGCGTCGGTAATATTGCCGGTGAAATTGATCTGACCGCCGGGGCCTTGCGCGCCGCCTATGTCGCCTGGGTTGGTGCCTGCTGAAATAGCCGCACCGGATGCGAAGCAGGATAAAATTAATGCCATAACGCGTAACTCTGTTTTCATGCTTGCTCTCTTTATTAATTTATATCCACAGCAGTTTGAGCGCCGGGCCACATCAGGCATGACGCATCTGCCGTCAGGTCCTCCCTGATAATATTAATTTCGTTCCGTCGAGAGATGATAAATAGGTTCCCGCCCTCCGCCGCATAATATTGTCAGATGCAGCAACAGGTCAGGTTAATTGATATAAGGTAAAGGAGGTATAACTAACGCGGGGGAAATAATAACGCTGAAAAAATAATATGCAATAACTTATTATGTAGAATTTAGGTTAAGCAAATGTTCATTTGACTTAAGTTTAAATTTTAATTACCTATTTTAACATTGCAATAATATGATTAATGGCGAGCAAAATATATTTTGCGGTAAAAGTTAACAG
>NZ_JANION010000074.1:0-1578 GCF_024610815.1 Mixta sp. | reverse complement strand
CTTCATCATCCAACAACATCGCGTCGCCCTGTGCGGCCAGCGCCAGGTTATACGGGTCGTTGCTTGATTCCATAGCGTTGAAAATCGCCAGCGCCAGTTCGTTTTCACTGTCCGGGTTACGACACAGCAGGTACTGCGTATCCGGCAGCACCGGCAGCCCTTCCGCCGCGCCCATTACGCGCAGTTCAGGACTCATCATTTCTACCGGACGCGCGGTCACGCCCAGACCCGCTTTCACCGCCGCGCGTACGGCCGCCAGCGTTGACGCGACGTAAGAGATACGCCACGGAATGCCCGCTTCGTTAAGATGGTCGATCGCCATATCGCGATAAGGGCTTGGCTCATCCAGCAGCACCAGAGGAATCGCTTCGCCGCGCTGGAAGATATAATCGGCGGCGCAATACCATAGCGTCGGCGACGTGCGCAGCACCTGATGAGTAAAAGCGCCTGGGCTGGAGGTGGTGACCACCAGGTCAACTTCGCCCTGGTTCAGCATCTCCATCATAAACGGGTTGCGTTTTACGCGAACGTCGATCGCCAGCTTCGGATAGACAGAGGTTACGCGGTTCAGCAGGAACGGCAAAATCGTATCTGATGTATCATCGGACGCGCCGATGGTCAGAACGCCCTGCACGTTGCTGTACATCAGCGAGGTACAGGCTTCGTCATTAAAACGTAAGATTTTTCGGGCATAACCGAGCAACTGAATGCCATGCTCGGTCAGCAGCTTGTTACGGCCATGGCGAGCAAACAGCTCTTTGCCCACCAGCTGCTCCAGACGCTGCATCTGCTGGCTCACCGCCGACTGCGTTCTGCAGACGGCGGCCGCCGCGGCAGCAAAGGTGTTGAGATCGGCGACTGCTACGAAGGTTCTCAGCAGATCGAGATCGAGATTGAGTATCGGACGATTTGCACTAGTCATATTTTTTTCTTCACTTATAAGTTTTTAAGAACAACTACCCTGGTGTTACTTCCGTCGATCAAATGTCAAACGGAGATAAAGCTGGCAAAAATGACGTTTCCCGTCAGGAAACGACAGCTTTAAACTGTAAAAATGAAAAGCTGCTATTCACTCTACTGCTGAAGGAGATGCATACAACTCCGCCAGTGCCGTCAGTATTTTAGGTTGACAATCATTGAGCGCATACGCGCTGAACCTGAACGCCAAACGCGTCCTGCTTATTGATGGAAACCGAGCTAACTTCAGGCGAGCTAACTTCGGGGCCGCTGGTTCATAACTTCAATATGGCACGTCAGCAAAACTGCATAACGCAAAAACATAATAACCAACCGGACTTAACCTTTACTGACGCCGCTGCAGCTTTTAGCCGCAGTCTGACGTACTTATTTTTGTCACAAAGCCCGTTGATGGATATCCTGCCACAACGACGCTTACTTTTTAAGCCCCAATCGCATTTTTCTTATCAATAAAGCACCATTTTAGCATTAATACGCCTTTTTCCCTGGATTGCTTTTTGCCCTCCCTCGCCTGAAAAGCATCCTGTTGTGCGACAGGATAGATGATGAGCGGAAGGTGTCGAAAAAGAGAACGCGATGGATCGTTCTGCGCTTTTCAGG
>NZ_JANION010000073.1:0-13463 GCF_024610815.1 Mixta sp. | reverse complement strand
GGATAGATCGTTCGGTAGTTCATGCTTTATCCAGCCCAACGACGGTTTCAACCCTGGAAAATCAGGGCTACGCCTTGTTGCAAATGTAATATGTTCGACCTTTTGATGACAACATCCTGATTTAAAGGAGTAATTTTTATGCGTCCCGTATCTTATATCGTCGTCGCGGCTCGGGCCGGTTTTATCGGCGGTAATGTGCTTCAGGCACCACAGCTCTATGACAAAGTGACCAACCATTTTAGCAACAAAACGGAACCGGCTGATTTTTGGTCAACCCCGGCAATTGAAGG
The DNA here is from genome assembly GCF_024610815.1 of Mixta sp. Lineage (NCBI taxonomy): Bacteria > Pseudomonadati > Pseudomonadota > Gammaproteobacteria > Enterobacterales > Erwiniaceae > Mixta > Mixta sp. The sequence goes on along the minus strand of NZ_JANION010000073.1, from coordinate 13,173 downwards.
CTATGGCAAAATCCACTATGTCGATACGCCGGCCTACAATCCGCGTAACGATCCGAACCTCAGCAACAAAATCGTTTTCCAGCTGAATAAAAACGATGGCGATATCAAAGATCCGCACCTGGGTCTGGAGCGCGTCGCGCGTGTGGTGAACCTCTATTACGCTGCCGGCATTCCCTTGAAAAAGCTTGATTTCGTGGTCTCCATGAACGGCGACGCCGTTATCGCCGCGCTGAATAATGAACAGTTCCACAAAGCGTACGGCATCGATAACCCGAACCTGAAGCTGATTAACGAGCTGGAAAAAGCGGGCGTAAAAGTGACCGTCTGCGATCAGTCTGTGGCTTTCCATCATATCGATCGTGAGTGGATCGATAAGTCGGTCACCCATACCATTTCCAGCGGCACGACGGTCGCCACCCTGCAAAATCAGGGCTATGGACTGTTAATGCTCTGATTGCTCGTACCGCTTTCTGTTACAAGGGCGCCGTCTTTAACGGCGCCTTTTTTTATCCGCGTCGGTAAAATCTCAGGTACAGGCCTGACCAGCAGAATTTTATCAATCGCCTCCGGCGGAGCGTTTTGCTGGCTGCTTAACCCGTGTACAATTGAGACGTGCATCTCACCAGGGCGCACGACACAACAAGCAGTAACAATAATAAAGCTCCACAAGGCGCAACATTAAATGATTAACCCAATAAAGGTGAGTCCATGCTAAGGCTGCTACGGCCGAAAACGGACTTACGGACGCTTATTACCCTGCTGGCGGTCGCCAGTATCGTTATCACCCTGGCTAATTCTCTCTATGCCGCCTGGCGTGTTCAGCGCGAGCAGCTGATTACGAATACGTTGGAAGCCAACCGCGTCTACGCCGCCAAGCTGGCCGCCACGACCGGACAGTTTTTCCAGCAGGCGCAGTTGCAGCTTGCCTGGTCTGCCGCTCAGATTGGCGCGCATTTTGACGATGAGACGCTGCTACAGACGGAAGTGGAGCGACTGCGGCAGCAAACCAACAGCTTTAACTCGGTGGCGGTTGTCGACGCTGGCGGCTGGGTGCGCGCCATATCGCCGGAATCGCTGATGTTAAAGGGCATGCACCTCAATTCCGCCAGTTCCCGTGAGGCGCTGGAGCGGCGCCTGCCGCTGATTGGGCAACCCAGTATCTCGGCAGCGAATAACCTCATCGTTTTTATCTCGCGGCCCGTCTGGTCAGAAACCGGCGGCTATCTCGGCTACGTCGGCGGCACCCTCTACCTGAAGCGCAAAAGCGCGCTTAACGAGCTGCTGCTTAGCCAGTTCTACCGCGACGGCACGCAGCTTTATGTGCTGGATCGCGATGATCGCGTGCTCTATCACCAGAACAGCCAGCTGGTCGGCAAAAAACTCGCGCCGCTGCTGCATCAGGAGGCGGGCGCTTACGCCAGCAGCGGCTATCAGGAGATAACCAATGAGAAAGGCGAACCCGTGCTGGCCGGTTATGCGCACGTGCCGGATTCCGACTGGACTATCTTCGCCGTTAAGCCGACGCGCATTACGCTGGCGCCGCTCAGCAGTCTCCTTTTTCAGGTCGTGCAACATTCCCTGCCTTTGGCTCTGCTAACGCTGGCCGCCGCCTGGCTGCTGGCGCGGCTGATCGCGCTGCCGCTGTGGCATCTGGCGCGTAAGGCGAGCCAGATGGATGAACAGGATGCCGCGCTGGAGATTAACGGCGTGCGATCCTGGTATTTCGAGGCGGCGCAGATTAAACGGGCGCTGCTTTCCGGTGTTGGCCTGCTGCACAATAAAATCGGCCAGCTGAAGTCGGAAGTGCAGACCGATCCGCTGACCCAGCTGCTTAACCGGCGCGGCCTGCATGCGGTGCTGGAATATTTCTCCACCACCCGGCAGCCTTTTGCCGTACTGGCGCTTGATATCGATCACTTCAAACGGGTCAACGACACCTGGGGACACGATGTGGGCGACAGGGTTATCCAGCAGACCGCGCGCCAGCTAAAAAGCTGCGCCCGCCAGACGGATGTGGTCTGTCGTAGCGGCGGCGAAGAGTTTCTGATGATTCTGCCCGGCGCCGACGAGGGGACCGCGCTGGCGCTGGCGGAGCGGGTGCGCGCCGCCACGCAGCAGCACGCCATCGAGCCGGTTGGCGAAGTGACGCTGTCGGTTGGCGTCAGCTGCTGGCTCTCCGACAGCGAAACGCTCGAAGAGAGCTTCCGCCGCGCCGATGAAGCGCTCTACCGCGCCAAGCGCGCAGGACGCAACTGCGTGGTCGCCGCTTCCTCAGCGCATAATGAAAGGCGCGCCTGGCGATAAAGGCTGCACCAGCGTTCAGGTAATTCTGTCTTCTGGCGCGCATTTCAGTACAATCGTCCACCTTGTTAATACAGGGAAGGGAATGCCATGCTGGCTCTTCTTATTCAATGGTATCGCCGTCGCTTTAGCGACCCGGAAGCCATTGCTCTGCTGGTGATTTTGCTGGCAGCGTTTTTTATTCTGTTCTTTTTCAGCGATCTGCTGGCGCCGCTGCTGGTGGCGCTGGTGCTCGCTTATCTGCTGGAGTGGCCGACCGTGCGGCTTGAGCGCCTGGGCTGCTCGCGCAGCTGGGCCACCACCATCGTGCTGGCCTTTTTCGTCGGGGTGTTGCTGCTGTTCGTGCTGGTGGTAGCGCCGGTCGCCTGGCAGCAGGGCATTAACCTGCTGCACGACACGCCGAACATGCTGAACCAGCTCTATCTCTTTTCCGCAGAACTGCCGGCGCGTTTTCCGGCGCTGGCCGATGCCGGGATTGTCGATATCGTGATCGATAACCTGCGCAGCCGTCTCTCCGGCGTGGGCGAATCGGTGGTGAAATACTCCCTGGCGTCGCTGGTGGGGCTGATGACGCTGGCTATCTATCTGGTGGTAGTACCGCTGATGGTTTTCTTCCTGCTAAAGGACAAACAGCAGATGCTTGACGCGGTGCGCCGCGTGCTGCCGCGCAACCGCGGGCTGGCGGGGCAGGTCTGGAGCGAGATGAATCAGCAGATTACCAACTATATTCGCGGCAAAGTGCTGGAAATGGTGGTGGTCGGCGTGGCTACCTGGATCGCCTTTGTGGTGCTGGGGCTGAACTACGCGCTGCTGCTGGCGGTGCTGGTGGGGCTGTCGGTGCTAATCCCTTATATCGGCGCGCTGGCGGCGACGCTGCCGGTAATCTGCGTCGGCCTGTTTCAGTGGGGGCTGGGCAGTGATTTCTGGACGATGATGGTGGTCTATCTGATCATCCAGGCGCTGGACGGCAACGTGCTGGTGCCGGTGCTTTTTTCCGAAGCGGTCAACCTGCATCCGCTGGTGATTATTATGGCGGTGGTGATTTTCGGCGGGCTGTGGGGATTCTGGGGCGTGTTTTTCGCCATTCCGTTGGCGACGCTGATTAAAGCGGTGGTGCACGCCTGGCCGGATACCCTGCGCACGGAGCCGTAGACGATGGTCGTGGCGTCGTTGACGCCACGCACGGCCTCAGGCGGACTTCAGGTAATCCATAACGATGTCGTAATGGTTGCTGGTTTTGAAATCGTCGAACACTTTTTCAATGGTGCCGTTGGCGTCGATCAGAAAGCTGATGCGGTGAATGCCGTCATAGGTTTTACCCATAAAGGTTTTCTCGCCCCAGACGCCGAACTGCTCGCTGACCTCATGGTTTTCATCCGAGAGCAGGGTAAAGTTCAGCAGCTCTTTTTCTGCGAAGCGCGATAGCTTTTCCGGCTTGTCGGTGCTGATGCCCAGCACTTCCACACCCGCTTTTTTCAGCTCGTCCATATTATCGCGCAGGCCGCACGCCTGCACGGTGCAGCCGGGCGTCATCGCTTTAGGGTAGAAGTAGACCAACACGCGCTGTCCCTGGAAGTCGGTCAAATTTACTTGTTCGCCGTCCTGATCGGGCAAGCTAAATTTCGGTGCGGTGTCACCGGCTTTCAGTGGATTCATCACTACTCTCCATTTTTTCGTCATGCTGAGGATAATTCACGACGCTAATAGTGCCTTGCGCATGCAGTTCTGTACATAGGGCATGAAACGCCTGCTCAATTAATGTTGCGTCCCGATGCGCCGGGCTGTGCGCGGTGATTTGAATATAGAGTAAAGGCGGCTGGTTTTCTTGCGATGGCTGCGTGCGCGAGACCAGTTCCGCGATATGCATCTGGTGCGAGTCGAACAGATCGGTGAAACGTTCGATGATGTGCGGCGAGTCATTGACCTCTACCTGCACCCAGACGGTTTCCGGCATCGGCGGCCTGCTGCCGGCGTTGGTGCGCTTCATGACGATCAGCAGCTCCAGTTCGGCGCCCTTTAGCGGCAGCGTGGATTCGATCAGGGTAATGGCGTTCCAGCTGCCGGAAAGCAGCATAATAAAAGTGAACTCATCGCCGAGCATCGCCAGACGGCTATCTTCGATATTACAGCCGCAGCTGCTGACATGACGGGTAATGGTGTTCACGATGCCGGGACGATCGACGCCCAACGCCGTGATGACCAAAAAGTGTTGCGGTGTCTGCGGCAAAATAGGTCTTCCTGTGGGGTAAGCTGATAAGTAACAGTTATAACCCGTAGGTAAACATAAAAAATACCCTCTGCCAAGCGCTCCCGGCCTCTGTTCGCTTGCTTTTCCCCGCCGGTCAAACGTACCATGAAGCACTTGTTTGTCGAGGGGATAGCCAATGTTCACGGGAAGTATTGTTGCGCTCGTTACGCCAATGGATGACAAAGGTAATGTCTGCCGTACGAGCCTGAAAAAACTGATTGATTATCATGTCGAGAGCGGAACCTCCGCCATCGTTTCTGTGGGAACTACCGGCGAATCCGCAACGCTGAGTCATGATGAACATGGCGACGTGGTGATGTTGACGCTCGACCTTGCCGACGGCCGCATCCCGGTCATCGCCGGCACCGGCGCGAACGCCACCGCAGAAGGCATCTCTCTGACCAAACGCTTCGAAAACTCCGGCGTGATCGGCTGCCTGACCGTGACGCCATACTACAACCGTCCGACGCAGGAAGGGTTGTATCAGCACTTTAAAGCGATTGCGGAAAGCACTGAACTGCCGCAAATGCTCTATAACGTCCCGTCGCGCACCGGCTGCGATATGCTGCCTGAAACGGTTGCGCGTCTGGCGAAAATCAAAAATATTATTGGGATCAAAGAGGCGACCGGGAACTTATCGCGCGTCAGCCAGATCCAAGAGCTGGTTGATGATGAGTTTGTGCTGGTGAGCGGCGACGACGCCACCGCGCTCGACTTTATGCAGCTGGGCGGCCACGGCGTGATCTCCGTGACGGCGAACATCGCCGCGCGTGAAATGGCCGAGCTGTGCCGTCTGGCGCGCGAAGGCAACTTCGCCGAGGCGCGTCATCTTAACCAGCGCCTGATGCACCTGCATCAGAAACTGTTTGTTGAATCTAATCCTGTTCCGGTGAAATGGGCCGCGAAAAAACTGGGATTAATCGCGACCGATACCCTGCGTCTGCCAATGGTTCCGTTATCCGGGGCAGCGTGTCCGGTTGTGGAGCAGGCGCTGAAAAACGCGGGTCTGCTGTAATTTAGGGAGAGTTGATGGCTTATTCAGTAAAAAAGTCCACGGTAGCGACTATCGTTGGGCTGTCCACGGTAATGCTGCTGGCGGGTTGCTCTAACGATCAGCGCTATAAGCGCCAGGTCAGCGGGGATGAATCTTATTTGCAGGCGGCTGAGCTGCAGGATTTACGCGCGCCGGCGGGGATGATTCTGCCGCTGCAAAACGGCGATTATGATGTACCGCACGCGGCCGGCAACGGCGCGGTCGGCAAGCAGCTGGACATTCGTCCGCCTGCTCAGCCGCTGGCGTTGATAAACGGCGCGCGCGCGCAGTTCAGCGGCAATACCGGCGTGCTGATGATGGAGAACAGCCGCAGCGGTTCCGTCTGGCCGCAGGTGGTGAACGTGGTGCAGTCTTACCGCTTCCCGATCGCCAGCCAGCAGGACGCCAGCCAGCAGCTGACGACCGACTGGGTCGAGTGGAACCGCGCCGATGAAGATAACCAGTACCGCGGCCGCTATCAGATCAGCGTGCAGCAGCAGGGTTATCAGCAGGCACTGACGGTTAAACTGCTGCAGCTGCAGCAGGCGGGCAATGATGTTTCCTCGCCCACGCAGATCCAGCGTTATACCGCGCAGATGCTGAACGATATCAGCACCGGCCTGGATAAGATGGAAACCGCCGCGCAGGACGCCGCCGCCAGCCGCAGCGCTTCGCAGATCGACGTGCAGAGCGGCGCCGATGACACCGGCCTACCGAATCTGATCCTGCGTGCGCCTTTCAATGTCTCCTGGCAGCGTCTGCCAGCCGCGTTGCAGCGCATCGGCATGGATATCACCGACAGCAACCGCTCGCAGGGCAGCATGAAGGTGACCTACAAAGCGCCGGGCGACAGCACCTGGGATGAGATCGGCGCCAAAGATCCGCAGCTGCCGAACGGCGACTATACGCTGCAGGTCGGCGATCTCGACAACCGCAGCAGCCTGCAGTTTATCGACCCGAAAGGCCATGTCCTGACGCAGTCGCAAAACGACGCGCTGGTGGCGGTCCTTCAGGCCGCGCTCAGCAAGTAATAAAAAAAGGCCGGAAAATTCCGGCCTTTTTTATTTTATCTTTGGCATAATAGCGCGCAGCGACGTAAACGATTGCGTGGCGCGGTCAGGCCTTTCACTATTTACCATGTTTGGAGTTTATCAAGATGCAAAAGCTAGCTGAGTTGTATCGCGGCAAAGCGAAAACCGTCTACAGCACCGAAAATCCGGATCTGTTGGTACTCGAGTTCCGCAATGATACGTCAGCAGGAGACGGGGCGCGTATCGAACAGTTCGATCGCAAAGGCATGGTGAACAACAAGTTTAACTACTTTATCATGCGCAAGCTGGAAGAGGCGGGCATCCCGACGCAGATGGAAGCGCTGCTCTCTGATAACGAAGCGCTGGTGAAAAAGCTGGAGATGGTGCCGGTTGAGTGCGTGGTGCGCAACCGCGCAGCGGGTTCGCTGGTAAAACGTCTCGGTGTGGAAGAGGGTATGGTGCTGAATCCGCCCTTGTTCGATCTGTTCCTGAAGGATGACGCCAAACACGATCCGATGGTCAATGAATCCTACTGTGAAACCTTCGGCTGGGTGAATAAAGAGAACCTGGCGCGTATGCGCGAGCTGACCTACAAAGCGAATGACGTCCTTAGCAAGCTGTTCGATGACGCCGGACTGATTCTGGTCGATTTCAAGCTGGAGTTCGGCCTGTTTAAAGGCGAAGTAACGCTGGGCGACGAATTTTCGCCGGACGGCGCGCGCCTGTGGGATAAAGAGACCATGGCCAAAATGGATAAAGATCGTTTTCGTCAGAGTCTGGGCGGCGTGATCGAAGCGTATGAGGAAGTGGCTCACCGTTTGGGCGTGAAGCTCGACTGACAGCGCTTTTTCCGGCCGACGCGCAGCCGCCGTCGGCCACTCCTCCTTCGTTGTGCCCGTCCTTTTTTTCCGTTACCCTCCCATCCGGCGCGACGCGCTCTGGTTATTCAGCGTCGCCGCGACTAGAATTTGCCGTATCCGCCACAGTGAAAAACAGGGGAAGGTTATGCGTTGGCAAGGGCGTCGCGAGAGCGACAACGTAGAAGATCGTCGAAGTCAGTCACCCACCGTGGGCGCCGGACGTATGCGTATTCCGCGCGGCAAGGGCGGGATTATTTTGCTGGTGATTGTGATGGTCGCTGGTTATTACGGCTATGACCTGACGCCGCTGCTGACCGGCGGCGAGCCGGTCTCGCAGCAGAGCAGTACGCAGCGCGTCAGCCCGCAGGATGATGAGGCGGCGAAATTCACCTCTGTTATCCTTGCCACGACGGAAGATACCTGGCAAAAGCTGTTTACCCAGATGGGCAAGCAGTATAAAGCGCCGCACCTGGTGATGTACCGTAACGCGACGCGCACCGGCTGCGGCACCGGCCAGTCGGTGATGGGCCCCTTTTACTGTCCGGCCGATGAAACCGTTTATATCGATCTCTCCTTTTATGATGAGCTGAAGAACAAGCTGGGCGCCGACGGCGATTTTGCGCAGGGCTATGTCGTGGCGCACGAAGTCGGACACCATGTGCAGAAGCTGCTTGGCATCGAACCGAAAGTGCGTCAGATGCAGCAGAACGCTTCTCAGGCTCAGGTTAATCAGCTTTCGGTGAAGATGGAGCTGCAGGCGGACTGCTTCGCGGGCGTCTGGGGCCACTATATGCAGAAAGAACAGGTTCTGGAGCCGGGCGATCTGCAGGAAGCGCTGAACGCCGCTGAAGCGATTGGCGACGATCGGTTGCAACAGCAGAGCCAGGGCCGCGTTACGCCCGACAGTTTCACTCATGGCACCTCTGAACAGCGCTACAGCTGGTTTAAACGCGGCTTTGACGGCGGCGATCCCGGTCAGTGCGATACCTTCGCCAGCCGCTAAATCGTGAGTCTGGAAACGCTTACCGCCGAGATGCGGCGTACCGGCATTCGGCGGCTGGCGGTGTTATCCGGCGAGGCAGAGTGGTGCCGCCAGCAGGCGCAGCAGTGGCGGATAGCGCTTTCTGGAGAGTGGATAACGCTCAGCGAGGCCAGCGACCTGGCCGACGCGTTGCCGCCCTCCGCCCTGCGCAACCTGCTGGGACAGGAGTTCCGCCACGCCATTTTTGACGCCCGTAACGGGTTTCACAGCGAAGCGTTCGCCGCGCTGGTCGGCACGCTCAGCGCGGGCAGCTGGCTGCTGCTGCTGACGCCGCCCTGGACGACGTGGCCGCAGCGTCCCGACAGCGATTCGCTGCGCTGGAGCGAATGCGATGCGCCCCTCGCCACCCCGCATTTTATCCACCATCTGCAACGTCACTTTCTGACCGACGCGCAGGTGCTGCTGCATCAGCAGCATCAGCCGCCGCGCTGGCCGCCAGCATTGACGCTCAGCGACTGGCAGCCAGGCGACGTGCGGCAACAGCAACATCTGCTGGCAAAGCTGCTCAGGGCCGCGCCCGGCATTCATGTCTTAACCGCCGCGCGCGGGCGCGGCAAGTCCGCGCTGGCCGGTATGCTGCTCCGACAGTGGTCAGGCCGCTGTCTGGTAACCGCGCCCGCCAAAGTCTCCACGGCGGTGCTGGCGCGTTTTGCCGGCGAGCGCTTCGCGTTTATCGCGCCCGATGCGCTGTTGGCGGACGATATGCAGCCGGACGCCGACTGGCTGATTATCGACGAGGCGGCAGCCATTCCTGCGCCCCTGCTGCAACGACTGGTCACGCGCTTTCCTTATGTTTTGCTTACCACCACCGTACAGGGCTATGAAGGCACCGGACGCGGCTTTCTGCTGAAATTTTGCGCCTCGCTGCCGCAGGCGCGCTTTTATCAGCTGGATGCGCCGCAGCGCTGGCGGCAGGACGATCCGCTGGAGAAGGTCGTGAATGCCGCGCTGCTGCTGGACGAGGCGCAGGAGGATCGCGTCGCGTCAAAAGCGGCGATCGCGGTGATCCGCTGCGATCGCGACCGCGATCCGGCCCGCCTGTTGCGTCTGTATCTATTGCTGACCAGCGCGCACTACCGCACCACGCCGCTCGATTTTCGACGCATGATGGATGCGCCGGGCCAGCGCTTTTTCGCGGCGGAAAACCCTGATGGCGATATCGCCGGCGCGCTGTGGCTGGTAGAAGAGGGCGGGCTTTCCGCCGAGCTGGCGCAGCAGGTATGGGCCGGACTGCGGCGTCCGCGCGGCAGCCTGGTCGCGCAGTCGCTGGCGGCGCACGCGGGCTTTCCGCAGGCGGCGCAGCTGCGTTCGCAGCGCGTCAGCCGCATCGCCGTCGCGCCGGGGCTGCGTCGGCAGCGCATCGGCGGCCGTCTAATCGATGCCGCTGCCGCGCAGGCATTGACGCAAGGGCTGGACTATCTCTCCGTCAGCTTTGGTTTTACCGATGAGCTGTGGCGTTTCTGGCAGCGCAGCGGCTTCAGGCTGGCGCGTATCGCCACCCAGCGGGAAGCGAGCAGCGGCTGTTACAGCGCGATGGCCATTTTACCGCTGAGCGCGGCCGGGCGGCAGTTGATCCAGCAGGCGGAGCGGCGGCTGGCGCGCGATCTTTACTGGCTCCAGCCGCTGCTGGACGAAACTATTCCCCTGACGCCCGACGCCAGTCAGCCACTGGATGACGAGGACTGGCGCGCGCTCGCGGGTTTCGCCTTCGCCCATCGCGCCTTCGAGGTCAGCCTGCCCGCCCTGGGACGGCTGCTGCTGGCGACGGAAAGCGTCGGTCTGGCGCTGCATCAGGCCATTATTCAACGTCGGTCGCCGACCGCGCTGGCTGCCGCGTTTGGGCTGAGCGGCCGCAAGGCGTTGCTGAATCACTGGCGCGAAGAGGCGGGGCGGCTGATGCGGCAGCAGGACGCCGGGCGTTGTGACAGAGAACGGCAGAGCATCGCCGAATTGAGAGCTAGCGCGGAATAATAAGACAACGGCACCTCTGACACAGAGATGAAAGCGGGCAGGCGTGAATCATCATCTACGCTTAAAGGGAAGAGAGGAGATGATATGAATCTGAGCTATGTTGTCGTACAGAATCCATCCACGCCGCCGCAGCAGCTGTTTCTGCTCTACCACGCCGCCGGCGATAACCCGGTTGCCATGGGCGAGATTGGCGGCTGGTTTGCCGAGGTTTACCCTCAGGCGCTGGTGATCAGCGTCGGCGGCCCGGAACCGGGCGGTCAGGCGCCGGGCCGTCAGTGGTACAGCGAAACGGCTCTGAACGACGCCAGCTTACAGCAGCGCGTGGATGAAGCGATGCCGCAGTTTCTGCGGTCGGTCAGCGAGTGGCAGCAGCAAACCGGCATTGCGCCAGAGGCCACGGCGCTGATTGGGTTTTCTCAGGGCAGCGTCATGGTGCTGGAGGGCAGCAAGGCGCAGCCGGCGTTGGCCGGTCGCATCGTAGCGTTTAGCGGACGCTACGCCAGCCTGCCGGAACAGGCGACGGCAAAAACCACTATCCATCTGATCCATGGCCAGGACGATGAGATCTATCAGGCGGAGCTGGCGCAGCAGGCGGCGGCGCGTCTGACCGCGCTGGGAGGCGACGTGACGCTGGATATTGTTGAGGACCTGCCACACGCTATCGACCAGCGCAGTATGAATCTGGCGCTGGATCATCTGCGCTATACCGTGCCGCGCCGCTACTTTGAAGAGGCGTTAAGCGGCGGTAAGCCGAGGGAGAGTGATGTTATTACGCTGATGTAAGGCGGGGAAGGGGCAGCCACGCTGCCCCTGTCGGGACTATTTCTTCTTGTTTGGCCAGTCGTCATCATCGTCCCACTTATCGTTGAAATCGCGATGGGGCGGCAGATCGGGCTTATTAGCCATATATTTCTTATGGTCGATACGCTTCAAATCCTTATAGACGTTCATCAGCACGCCGACCAGCAACAGGATCACAATGATCCACCAGTACTCTTTTACCCATTCCATGATGGCTCCTCCTGAGGGACGCTTATGCGATCAGTTGTTCCATAATGCGTTGATACATACGGCTCAGCAGCTGCAGGTCGGACGCCTTCACGCACTCATTAATTTTATGGATGGTGGCGTTCACCGGGCCCAGTTCAACCACCTGGGCGCCCATGCGGGCGATAAAACGGCCATCGGAAGTGCCGCCCGTGGTCTGCAACTCAGGCCTGGTTTCAGTATAGTGCTCAACGGCGTTGATTACCGCATCCACCAGGCGGCCGCGCGAGGTCAGAAACGGCTGGCCGGAGAGTTTCCATTCGAGCGTATAGGGCAGCTGGTGACGTTCCAGCAGCGCCTCGACGCGCTGGCGGATATCGCTGTCGGTCAGCTCGGTGCTGAAGCGGAAGTTGAACTGGACGAACAGCTCGCCCGGAATCACGTTGTTGCTGCCGGTGCCCGCCTGCACATTGGCGATCTGCATGCTGGTCGGCGGGAAAAATTCGTTGCCGCGATCCCATTCGGTGGCGACCAGTTCGTTCAGCGCGGGCAGGGCGCGATGCACCGGATTATCCGCCAGGTGTGGATAGGCGACGTGGCCCTGCACGCCATGGATCGTCAGGTTAGCGGTAATCGAGCCGCGACGGCCGTTTTTCACCACGTCGCCCACCTGCACGGTGCTGGATGGTTCGCCTACCAGACAGTAATCAAGCCGCTCGTTGCGCGCCATCAGATGTTCCACCACCTTGACAGTGCCGTGCGTGGCGTTCGCCTCTTCATCGGAGGTAATAAGAAACGCCAGGCGTCCGCGATGATGCGGGTTAGCGGCGACAAAACGCTCCGCCGCCACTACCATCGCCGCCAGCGAGCCTTTCATATCGGCGGCGCCGCGCCCAAACAGCATGCCGTCGCGGATAGTGGGCTCAAAGGGCGGGTTGATCCAGCGGCTGACGTCACCGGGCGGCACCACGTCGGTATGACCTGCGAAGGCCAGAGTTTCGCCCTGTCCGCGCCACGCCCAAAAATTTTGCGTATCGGCAATGTTAACCGGCTCGACAGTGAAGCCAATCTTTTGCAGGCGTTCAATCATAAGCGCCTGACAGCCGGCATCGTCCGGGCTGAGTGAAGGGCGACGAATGAGCTGCTGCGCCAGCTCAATGACCGGACAATACATATTATGACTTCTCCTGAATAAACTGCTGGTAGTCGGTTTCGTTAAAACCCAGCAGCATAGATCCGTCTGCGGCGGCGAGCAATGGCCGTTTGATCAGCGCGGGCTGCGCCAGCATCAGTGCCGCCGCCGCGTCCGCGTTGTCGATGGCCGCTTTTTCCTCTTCTGACAGCTTGCGCCATGTCGTGCCGCGCGTGTTCAACAGCGCCTGCCAGCCCAGCGTAGCGATAAAGTGTTGCAGTCGTTCGGCCGTTAACCCATCCGCGCGGTAGTCGTGATAAAGATGCTCGACATTCTGCGCGTCCAGATAGCGACGCGCTTTTTTGATCGTGTCGCAATTTTTAATGCCATAGAGGGTAAAAAGAGCAGGTGGCTGATTTTGTGTCATTTTTGGTCTCATTTTTAAAAATATCTTTAATGAATAATGCCTTACCTTGTGGTTCCGATCCAGAAACCCTTCCCGGCGAAGCAGAGCAAAACGTTTGATAAAGCGTTTCAAACCTCAGGAATTATTTAATTAATCATTAAA
>NZ_JANION010000072.1:0-6045 GCF_024610815.1 Mixta sp. | reverse complement strand
GGACCCTAAATGCAGCCTTTTTAAACATCAGTCCGTTGAACAATATAATTAAAAAAATTTTTCGAGAGCATTTAATTTTTTGTTACATCGGTGGCAGTTTGACTTAAACCACGGCGCGAGCAGGTAGCGCGTACCGGTGAGGCTTTAATGACGTTCGATGATTACTTTGCCTGGCGCAGGGAGGTCGAGGCTCAGTTTTTTTTACTGAATAACACGAAAGAGTTAACAAAAGCGTTGCAACAGCAGATTGAAGCGCTGGGGCTGGATCACTTTGCCTTATTTATTCGCCATCCAGTACCTTTTACCCGGCCTAAAACCTTTCTTTTCACCACATACCCACCTTGCTGGATAAAGCGATACGAAAATGAAAACTATTATGCCGTCGATCCTATTTTGCAGGAGTGTTCACTGCCGGGAAAATTTATAGCCTGGGGGGATGCCGTTTCGGATAAGAATGAAATATTCTGGCGTGAGGCAAAAGCGTACGGATTGACATCAGGCTTCTCTTGTTCGCTGATGGCGTCCAATCGCGCAACGGGTATATTATCGGTAGTATCCAAAAAAGCGTTAAATATGTCGCATATGTTGCCGGAACAGCAGTTAAGACTACAGTATCTATTGGACCTGTCTTTGCAATCGTTACTGCGCTTAGATGATGTATCCATGCGGATTTTAGATATAACCTTAAGTTCGCGTGAACTGGAAATTTTAAAATGGACAGCGGAAGGGAAAACGGCAGCCGAGATTTCATTGATACTTTCTATCTCGCCTTACACGGTTAACTTCCATCAGAAGAATTTACAAAAGCGGTTTAATGCGCCAAATAAAACCCAGGTTGCCAGCTATGCGGCCGCCATTGGCTTGCTGTAAATAGGATTGCAACTACTAAATTTAGTAGTTTCATAAGGTTAACCGGTTGTCTACCCTTCGGCCGGGGTATCAGCTGGGTAAACGCCGTATACATACGGCTCAAACGAGGGAGTGCGACAGGGGAATATGATGAAGATTATCCAAACCCAGCTAAAGGATATGCCATCCTCGTTATTGGCTGAATTGGGCAGTTATCGTTACAGTGTGTTTGCGCGCGGTGAAGGGTGGTCGATACCCTCGCGGCTCAGTACGCCGGGACAGGAGTACGATCGCTTCGACCGTTCCGACGTAACGTGGCTTATCGCCTGGCATGTACGTTTTGGCATCTGCGGTTGCGCCCGCCTGATGCAGTGGCAGGAACCCGGCAATATTGAAGGCTTCAGCGTACCGTTCGATCGTAAAGAGGCGGTCTGGGAAATGTCGCGTTTCTCCGCGCGTCTTGACGTTGACCATGAACTGCCGCTAACCATTCTCTGGCATGCTGTCCAGCTGGCGGAGCTGTCGGGCATCGATTATCTGGTCAGTGCCGCCACGCCGATGCTGGAGCAGATGTTTGAACAGCACAACGTGGGGTTCGAGCCTTTAACGCCGGGATTAATTCAGTCTGAAGACAATCTGTTCGCAGTAAAAATTCCGGTGAAACAGCAGGGTCTGGCGGAGAAGTATCGCGGCGCGCGCCGTTTCAGCCCGGAAGAGGTGTTGCCTTCGCTGGGCGTTTCTATCAACTGGCAGTCGCACGGGCGTTAATGCCAGCGGGTCCAGAGCGTAATCAGCAACCATGCGGCCAGCACCCAGCACAGCACGGCGCTGGCCAGCGCGAGCGGCAGACGCATTATGCCGATAAAAAACCATAACGAGAGAAGATAGAGAAAGTAGGGCAAAATCGCCCACATGCCGAAAATGATGGTGGCGCGCAGCGCTGCCGAGCCCTTATCTGTTGCGACAAGGTAGTGCGCAATCAGCGCAAATGTTGGAAAGAGCGGCAACAGCCCGGCGATATAGTAATTCTTACTCTTCGCCAGCAGGCCAATCGCCACCACCACGAATGCGCCAATCAGCGCTTTAAGCAACAGACCCATTGTTTTGTCCATGTTAAAAGATTTAACATGCGTGAATGCTGTCGCAAAATCAATGGGTTCGTGATAGTTAACGGCGGTATGCGGCCTTAATCTGACTGATTGTCTGACTGAACGTTTCCGCCTGCTGCGGATCGTCCAACTGGGCGATAACACGTTCCATGTTGATAATGACTTTGCCCGCGTCCGCCTGACCCATGCCTTTCAGCATCATCGTGACCATCGCTTTCAGGCAGGCCACTTCATTCGCCAGGGTTTTTGTCTCTTCCGAAGTGGTAAAATCGTTCTGACCCATAGTTTCTCCTTGATAATCCTGTGTAAATATTCAGGCCGTTACTTACATCCCGAACCTGGCAAAGTATAACATAAATTATGAGACCGCTTTCTCACACCGCGCCGTGGATTGCGGAATAATTCACCATCTGAATCATCTGCATAAAATAAAAGCTGGACGTTATTTGGAGTGAGAAAAAACCTGACAATGTAATTATTAATAAAAAACTCATCACACAAGTTATCATCGCAACCTGTTGTATATAAATACCTTTTTCTTTAATTTTCTCTTTACTTATTTTTAATGCTTTTGACTTTTTATTATCTGGGTCGATGAAAACATTTCACAAAATTGTGAATAAGAGACGTGCAGGAATGCTATTAGCGCCATCTAAAAAAACGGTGAATTATGTTCAAACCTGCAACAAAAAAGAGTAACATTAAGCGGCTTAATTAAAGCGTCCCATAAACATCACCATTTCCGGAGAAATCCTCTTTTGATTAGCATTCTTCTTGTGGATGACCACGAACTGGTACGCGCAGGGATTCGTCGCATACTGGAAGATATCAAAGGTATTCAGGTAGCCGGCGAGGCATGCTGCGGTGAGGACGCGGTGAAATGGTGTCGTACAAATCAGGTAGATGTGATCCTGATGGACATGAACATGCCAGGCATCGGCGGTCTGGAGGCCACACGCAAAATCGTGCGTTTCAATCCTGACGCTAAAATCATCATGTTGACTATCCATACGGAAAATCCGCTGCCGGCGAAGGTGATGCAGGCAGGAGCCGCGGGCTATTTGAGCAAAGGCGCTGCGCCGCAGGAAGTGATCAGCGCCATTCGCTCCGTACATGCGGGACAGCGTTACATCGCTTCCGATATCGCGCAACAGATGGCGCTGAGCCAGATTGAGCCTGAAAAGAGCGAATCTCCCTTTAGCTGTTTGTCGGAACGGGAATTGCAGATTATGCTGATGATTACCAAAGGGCAGAAAGTGACAGATATTTCTGAACAGCTTAATCTGAGCCCTAAAACCGTCAACAGCTACCGTTACCGAATGTTTAGCAAACTGAATATCAGTGGCGACGTAGAGTTGACGCATCTGGCCATCCGGCATGGCCTGTTTAATGCGGAGTCGTTGATCAGTAGTGAGTGAAGTCTTTGACGCAAAATCTTTTCTGAAAACCGTCACCAGTCAGCCAGGCGTATACCGCATGTATGACGGTGACGGTACGGTTATCTACGTTGGTAAAGCGAAAGATCTGAAGAAACGCCTCAGCAGCTACTTCCGCAGCAATCTTGCCAGCCGTAAAACCGAAGCGCTGGTGGCCAATATTCACCATATTGATGTCACCGTTACGCATACCGAAACCGAAGCGCTGCTGCTTGAACATAATTACATTAAGCTCTATCAGCCTCGTTACAACGTGCTGCTGCGCGACGATAAATCTTACCCCTATATCTTTCTGAGCGGCGATCCCCATCCGCGTCTGGCGATCCATCGTGGCGCCAAACATGCGAAAGGCGAATATTTCGGCCCCTTTCCTAACGGTTACGCGGTGCGCGAAACGCTGGCTCTGCTGCAAAAAATCTTCCCCGTGCGGCAGTGTGAAAATAGCGTCTACCGCAACCGTTCGCGTCCCTGTCTGCAATATCAAATTGGTCGCTGTCTGGGCCCGTGCGTCGCCGGACTGGTAAGCGAGGAAGAGTATGCTCAGCAGACGGAATATGTTCGCCTTTTTCTGTCCGGTAAAGACGATCAGGTGTTGAACATGCTGGTCAGCCGCATGGAGCAGGCCAGCCAGTCGCTACGCTTTGAGGAGGCCGGGCGCCTGCGCGATCAGATCCAGGCCGTTCGCCGCGTGACGGAAAAGCAGTTTGTATCCAATCAGGGCGACGACCTGGACGTTATCGGCGTCTCCTATGATGCGGGCATGGCCTGCCTGCACGTGCTCTTTATTCGTCAGGGCAAAGTCCTGGGCAGCCGCAGCTATTTCCCCAAAATTCCTGGCGGCACCGAGCTGGCGGAAGTGGTGCAAACCTTTGTCGGCCAGTTTTATTTGCAGGGCAGCGAATCGCGTACGCTGCCAGGCGAGATCCTGCTCGATTTTAATCTGCCAGAACGCGAGCTGTTGGCGGAATCACTCAGCGAGCTGGCCGGACGCAAAATTCATATACAGAGCAAACCGCGCGGCGATCGCGCGCGTTATTTGAAGCTGGCGCGCACCAATGCGGCAACGGCGCTGGTGACCAAATTAACCCAGCAGTCTACCATTCATCAGCGGCTGACGGCGCTGGCTGAAGTGCTGCATCTGCCGCAGATAAAACGCATGGAGTGTTTTGATATCAGTCACACCATGGGCGAGCAGACGGTTGCGTCCTGCGTCGTGTTTGACAGCAATGGTCCGGCGCGAGCGGAATATCGCCGCTATAATATTACCGGCATTACGCCCGGTGATGATTACGCGGCAATGAATCAGGTGCTGCGCCGTCGTTACGGTAAGGCGCTGGAGCCGGAAAAGGTGCCGGATGTCATTTTGATCGACGGCGGTAAAGGCCAGCTGGCGCAGGCGAAAGAGGTTTTCGCCGAGCTGGAGGTGAGTTGGGACAAAAATCATCCGCTGCTGCTGGGCGTGGCGAAAGGCAGCGATCGTAAAGCTGGCCTGGAGACACTGTTCCTGGAGCCGGTAGGCGAGGGGTTCTCCCTGCCGCCCGATTCGCCGGCGCTGCATGTGATCCAGCATATTCGTGATGATTCTCACAATCATGCGATTACCGGGCATCGCAATAAACGCGCCAAAGTAAAAAATACCAGCGCGCTGGAAAGCATCGAGGGCATCGGCCCGAAACGGCGCCAGCAACTGCTGAAGTATATGGGCGGCCTGCAACCGCTGATGAACGCCTCGGTGGAGGAGATAGCCAAAGTACCCGGCATTTCTCACGCCCTGGCGGAGAAAATCTTTTACTCGTTAAAACACTAGCATTGAAACCCTGGTGGCAATGTAGCAACATACGGGTAAACCCTACTCATGCCAGACAGTTAGCGTACCTTATGCAATTGAATATTCCGACGTGGCTCACCCTGTTTCGTGTCGTCCTGATTCCTTTTTTTGTACTGGCATTCTATCTGCCGTTCCACTGGGGACCGATGGCATGCGCTATCATCTTTGTGGTGGCGGCGATTACCGACTGGTTTGACGGCTTTCTGGCCCGGCGCTGGAAACAGTCCACCCGTTTCGGCGCCTTTCTCGATCCGGTGGCTGATAAGGTGATGGTGGCGATGGCGCTGGTGCTGGTAGCGGAGCATTTTCACGCCTGGTGGATTACCCTGCCGGCGGCCACCATGATCGCGCGCGAAATCATTATTTCGGCGCTGCGAGAATGGATGGCGGAGATCGGCAAGCGCAGCAGCGTGGCTGTTTCCTGGATTGGCAAAGTAAAGACAACAGCGCAGATGCTGGCGTTGGTGGCGCTGCTCTGGCATCCTAACCAGCTGGTTTCAGGCATCGGCGTCGTTGCGCTTTATATCGCTGCGGTGCTAACTTTTTGGTCAATGTTTCAATACCTGAGCGCCGCCCGTGGCGATTTGCTTGAACATTGATCGATACGATGTAAAAAACGGCAACCGCTCCAAAGGTGAGGATAATTTTATTGACTCACTGACGCAGGCCGGTAGAATGCAATGCATGAGATGGCTACAGGCCGTCGACAGTAAAAGCGCACGATTAAAAGGCGAATTTTTTGTAAATGCGGGAATAGCTCAGTTGGTAGAGCACGACCTTGCCAAGGTCGGGGTCGCGAGTTCGAGTCTCGTTTCCCGCTCCA
>NZ_JANION010000070.1:0-9878 GCF_024610815.1 Mixta sp. | reverse complement strand
GATTATCTACACGCAGAACAGAATATTTACCATTGTGTAAATCGATGTTAATCCTGTCTCATTGAATCGTTAAAAAAATGGGTGAATACTGCCGATTTGAAATTTGCTAATAAAGAAAGATTTATCTTTGCGCCGTTTATACCGATAGCTAAAAGAGACCAGGTCACAAAATAAAATCCTGAAAGGAGCATAATATGGCAACTCTATCTTCCCTTGGCATCGGTTCCGGGCTGGATACGGCAGCGATGCTGGAGCAGATGAGGGCGGCGGAGCAAACCCGCCTGAACCCCTATACCACGTTAAAAAGCAGCTACGAAAACAAAATTTCCGCGTGGGGGAAAATTTCCAGCGCGCTTTCCAGCCTGCAAACCAGCGTAAAAAAGCTGAGCGGCGAAGCCTTTAACACCCTCACCGTCAGCGACAACAAAGCCTTTAAAGCCACGGCGACCTCTGAGGCCGCTGCCGATTCCCACAGCGTCACCGTGAAACAGCTGGCCGTCTCCCACAAGCTGAAAACGAAGGGATATACCAGCTCAGAGGAAAACCTGGGCGATAAAACCGGCGGGACGCGCACCATCACCATCACCCAGGCCAACGGTAAAGAGATCACGGTGTCGCTGGCGGATGATGAGACCTCGCTGGACCAGATAGCGAAAGCGATCAATAAGCAGGATGGCGGCGTCCGCGCCTCGGTGCAGCGCTCCGATGATGGTTATCAGCTGGTATTAAGCTCCCGCACCGCCGGCACCGAAGGGCAAATGTCGGTGCAGGTGACCGGTGATGATGCACTGGGCGATATCCTGAACACGTCCGAAGGCGGACAGCGTCCTGACCCGGATGACGAGAACAAGACTATCGCCGAGAATGACCGCATGTTCTCCGTCGCGGAAGCGCAGGATGCTCAACTGATCGTGGACGGCATTAGCTATACCCGCTCCAGCAACAGCATTACCGATATCATTGCCGGCGTTACCCTGAACCTGACGGGGGTATCTGAAGAGGGCAAGGCTGAGCAGTTGACGCTGAACGTAGATACCTCCGCCATTAAAACCACGCTGCAAGAGTTTGTTAAGCAGTACAACGCGCTGCTGTCGCAAACCTCATCCGCCAGCAAATTTGTTCCGAGCGATACCTCCGGCTTAGCGGACGACGATGTCGCTAAACCCAGCTCGGAGAACGGCGCGCTGATGGGCGACGGTACCCTGCGCGGCCTGGTAGGCGAGCTGCGTTCAGTGGTTAACGGCGTATACGGCGATAAAGACGTCAATGTAAGCGCGCTGAGTTCGTTGGGCATCTCCATCGATGCGGCCACTGGCCAGATGACGCTGGATACGGAAAAGCTGGATAAGGCGATCGCCGATTACCCGGAGCAGATCGGCGCGCTGTTCAAGGGCAACGGCGAGAAAGAAGGCCTGGCGACCGGGCTGAACGACATCATCACCAAATACGTCGGCGATAAAGAGAACAAAAAAGACGGCGTCATTAAAGGGATGACCGACACGCTGGACGAGCAGGTCAAGCTGGTCAAAGAGCAGATAGACAAAACGCAGAAGCTGATCGACGCGCAGGTGGAGCGCTATCGCATCCAGTTCCAGAACCTGGACAGCACCATGTCGCAGCTTAACAACATGAGCAACCAGCTCACTGCGGTATTGTCCACGCTGTAATCAACTTAACCGCCGCAACGGGCAGGCGCGGTTTCCTGCCCGTTTTTATGGAGACCATTATGTACGCAAAACAGGGAACCCGCGCCTACGCACAGGTCGATCTTCACAGCAGGCTGGCCGGCGCCACGCCGCATCAGCTGATTACCATGCTTTTTGAAGGTGCCCACAGCGCCATTGTTCGCGCGCGGCTCTATTTTGAAAACGGCAATATCGCCAAACGTGGTGAAATGATCTCAAAAGCGATTAATATTATTGATAACGGGCTGCGGTCGGCGCTGGATCACGAAAAAGGTGGGGAAATCGCACGCGATCTGGAAGCGCTTTACAGCTATATGTCGCGCACGCTGTTACAGGCGAATTTAAATAACGATCCCTCATCGTTGGCCCATGTTGATGAGATATTAATGAATATCGCTGAAACATGGAAAGAAATCGAATCACGTTAAACACGGGCATGTTATGAATAAGTTGATTAATAAAGACTACGCCGCCATTTATCAAATAAATCAGACGATGTTGCTGATGGCCAGGCAGGGAGAATGGGATGATTTTGTCACGCTGGCGGAAAATTACGTTGTGACCTTAGGCGCCGCGCTGGAACAGATCCCGGAAACGCTTTCTGAAGAAGAAAAGATGGAAATTGGCAGCCTGTTAATGGCGTTGCAAAATAATGAAGCGGAAATTAATCGCGCGCTTGAAGCCCGTCTCGATACCCTGAGAAAAGGCATTACGTCGTTAAGCCACGGAAAAAAGTGCAGCCAGGCTTACACTAATCAGGTTATATCGCCGTTTCAGTAACCGCGATCTGTTATTAACCACCCAGCACGTATTTTATTCTCCGATGCGTTGGCAGCGCTTTGTCTGAGCGCTTCTCACCAGCGATAGTTCACCGTTACCTGGCTGCTGACCACCTGCACCGGTGGTCTTAGCTGCCCATACGCATTTACCGCATAGAGAAAACGCAACGCCTCGCCTGGTGCGAAGGGCAGCGGCGCTGCCCGCTGGCCCGCCAGCCGATCCAGCGTGATGCAGGCGCTGACGCTGCACAGCTTGATCTCCAACCCCGGCGGCGCGGGAGAAAGCAGCGTGACGCGCCAGTTGATATGGCTGATAACAGCGTTTTGCGGCAGCGGCGCGGCGGCGCGCAGCGGCGGCCCGACATAGCTCTGCTTGCCCACGCTAAGCTGCGGGCCGGCGACCTTGCCGCTCCAGGCGCCGTGCGCCGCCAGCGCGCCCGCCGGGGCGCCGATGAACAATGCGGCGGTAAGCATGACGCTTTTCACGATTGCCCCCCAATAACATACGTCATGCGCACGGTGCGGCTGTGGTTCAGCTCCAGGTTGGAAAGCACCGCCAGCTGCGGAAAAACGCGGCGCAGGAAGCGGGAGAGCATCAGCCTCAGCGGTTGGTTCACCAGCAGCACCGGCGGCGCATCGAACGCCTCCTGCCGCTGAATCGCTTTTTCCGTTTGCGCGATGAGGTTTTCCGCAATGCCCGGCTCGATGGCACTGCCGTTCTGAATCGCCTGGATCAGCAGCCGCTCCAGATCGACATCAAGGCCGATTACCTGAATCTCCGGTTTATTCTGGAACCACTGCTGGGTAATGGCGCGCCCAAGTCGAATGCGCACCTGAGCTGTCAGCTCGTCGGCGTCGCTCTGCGCGGGCGCGAACTCCGCCAGCGTATCGATAATGGTGCGCATATCGCGGATAGAAACTCGCTCCGCCAGCAGATTCTGCAAGACCTTATGGAAAGTGGTGAGCGAGACGACCCCAGGAATAAAATCCTCCACCAGCTTCGGCATCTCTTTGCTGACCTGATCCAGCAGCTGCTGCGTTTCCTGACGGCTGAACAGCTCATCGGTATGCAGGCTAATCAGGTGATTCAGATGCGTCGCGACGACCGAGCTGGGATCGACCACGGTATAGCCCTGAATCGACGCCTGTTCGCGCAGCACATCGTCAATCCAGATCGCCGGCAGGCCGAAAGCGGGTTCCTGGCAGGGCTGGCCCGGCAGTTCCCTTTCGGCGCAGCCCGGATCGATCGCCATCCAGCGCTCCGGTTGAATCTCGCCGCGCCCAATCTCAACCCCTTTCAGCAGAATGCGGTAGTCGCCGGGCGCCAGATCGAGGTTGTCGCGGATATGCACCGGCGGCGGCAGGAAACCCATATCCTGCGCGAATTTTTTGCGAATGCCGCGAATACGCGCCAGCAGCTGACCATCCTGCGCGCTGTCGACCAGCGGGATCAGGCGATAGCCCACCTCCAACCCCAGCACATCCTCCAGCTGAACGTCAGACCAGGAGGCTTCCGCCGCCTGCGCCGCTTCCGCTTTAGCTTTCGCCGCGTCGCGGTCGGCCTTGCCCTTCACCGGGCTGCCGAGGGCGGCGGCCTGCATCTCGCGGCCGCGCAGCCACCAGGCTGCGCCGAGCAGGGCGGCGGTAAACAGCAGGAACACCAGGTTCGGCATGCCGGGAATAATGCCGAGCAACCCGATCACGCCCGCCGCCAGCAGCATCACGCGCGGATTATTCAGCAGCTGGCTTACCATCTGCTCGCCGACATCCTGTTCGGTGGAAACGCGCGTTACGATCACGCCAGCGGCGGTGGAGATAATCAGCGCCGGGATTTGCGCCACCAGACCGTCGCCGATGGTCAGCAGCGTGTAGGTTTCGCCCGCCTGGGCAAACGACATATCGTGCTGGAGCATACCGATCATCAGGCCGCCGATAATGTTGATCGCCATAATCAGCAGGCCGGCGATGGCGTCACCGCGCACAAATTTACTGGCGCCGTCCATCGAACCGTAAAAGTCGGACTCCTGCGTCACCTCGTTACGGCGGCGTTTCGCCTCCTCTTCGCCAATCAGCCCGGCGTTAAGGTCGGCATCGATCGCCATCTGTTTGCCCGGCATGCCGTCCAGCACAAAGCGCGCGCCCACTTCAGCGATACGCCCGGCGCCTTTGGTGATGACCATAAAGTTGATGATTATCAGGATAGCGAACACCACGATGCCGATAGCGAAGTTGCCGCCCACCAGAAAGTGGCCGAACGCTTCCACTACCTGGCCTGCCGCATTGGCGCCGGTATGACCTTCCAGCAGAATGACGCGCGTCGAAGCGATATTCAGCGCCAGGCGCAGCAGCGTGGAAAACAGCAGCACGGTGGGAAAGGCGGAAAACTCTAGCGTTTTTTGGGTGAACATCGCCACCATCAATATCATCAGCGACAGCACGATATTAAAGGTGAACAGCAGATCCAGTAAAAACGCAGGCAGCGGCAGCACCATCATGGCCAGAATCAGCATAATCAATACTGGCCCGGCCAGAATCTGCCACTGCGTATCTTTCATCTGCGGCAGGCGTAGTTTGCTGGCGAAATTAGACATTACTCTTGACTCTCAGGATTAAAATCCAGCGCGGCGGGCACCGGAAGGTTGACAGGTTTTTTGGGACGCAGGCCGCCTGCGTGACGCCAGCGGCGCAGGCTGTAAACCCAGGCGAGCACTTCCGCCACCGCGCCGTACAGGGCGGCAGGGATCGGCGCGTTCAGCTCGCAGTGGCGATAAAGCGCGCGCGCCAGCGGCGGCGCCTGCAGCATCGGAATATTGTGCTGCTCGCCGACCGCACGGATGCGCAACGCGGTCTCGCCTGCGCCTTTAGCCAGTAAAATCGGCGCGGACATCGCGCCCTCTTTGTAACGCAACGCCACGGAATAGTGCGTGGGGTTGTTGATAATCACGTCGGCGTTCGGCAGCTCCGCCATCATGCGGCGGCTGGCCGCCGCGCGCTGCAACTGCCGGATGCGCGCCTTAATATGCGGGTCGCCTTCATGCTGCTTATGCTCGTCGCGGATCTCCTGGCGGCTCATGCGCAGCTTCTTCAGATTGCTGAAGATTTGCCAGAAGACGTCGTAACCCACCATCGGAATCAACGCCAGAATCACCATCAGCAGACAGCCCATAATCAGGCGGGCAAAATTGCTCAGCGCCTCATACAGCGGCTGGTTCACCAGATGAATGAATTCCTGCCTGTGCACGAAGAGATAGAGGCTGCACACGCAGCCCACCAGGGTCACCTTCAGCAGGCCTTTAAGCAGCTCGGAAACCACCTGTGCAGAAAAGAGCCGCTTAAAGCCGGAAACGGGGGAAAGGCGTTTTAAATCGAGCTTCAGCGATTTGCCGCCGAGGTGCAGACCGCCCAGCAGCATCGGCGTGGTGATGGCGGTCAGAAACAGTCCGGGCAGCAGCAGCATCAGCGCGCGCGCGGCTTTGCCGCCCAGATGGCGCAGCTGATAAAACAGCAGCGTGCTGTCCTGCGCCAGCAGGGAATCGAAGGTCAGGCCGTCATGCAGCAGTTCAGTCAGGTGCCGCAACAGATCGTGTCCGCCGGCCAGCATCAGCGACCAGCCGACCAGCAGCATGAGCACCGATGTCAGCTCTTTAGAACGAGGGATCTGCCCCTCTTTACGCGCCTTCTCTCGCCGGTAAGGCGTGGGGTCTTCGGTCTTTTCTACATCGCTCTCTTCTGACATCGGCGCCGATCCCCTGTGCTTTGATTAAAAGCCGAGGCTCTCCAGCAGGTCGTCAACCTGGTCCTGAGAGGCCACTACGCCCGCTTTGGTGTGATCCAGCTGCGGGCCGTTTTTCAGGCTGTCGCGATCGTCGTCGGCGGCGGCGGCGATCGGTTTCTCCGGCATATTTTCCACCAGCACCTGGATCAGGCCATGTTCGATCTCGGCGATCAGATCCATCATCTTTTTGATCACCTGGCCGGTCAGATCCTGGAAATCCTGCGCCATCATGATTTCCATCAGCTGCTGATTGGTCTGCTGCGTGATATCGGGCGTCTGTTTCAGGAACTGGCGCGTGTCGTTCACCAGCTCGCGGGCGATGGGAAGCTCGACCGGTTCGGCGAACCATTCGTCCCAGCGTTCCGCCAGCTTAGTGGCGTTGGCGTTCAGCTCGTCCTGCAACGGCCGCGCCGCCTCCACGCAGGTCAGCACGCGGTCGGCGGCGTGCGAGGTTTTATCCACTACGTAGCTCAGGCGATCGCGCGCGTCCGGTATCGCCTCCGCCACGTCCATAATGGCGCGGTCGAGACTCAGATTATTCAGGCTGACGCGCAGCTGGCGCGCCAGTTGTCCAATTTGCGAAAAGATAACCTTCAGGTTATCGGCTGACTGTGCGTTTGTTGACTCTGCGTCCATGCGTTTACCATCCCAGTTTTTCGAAAATCTTACTTAGCTTCTCTTCCAGCGTGGCGGCGGTAAAAGGCTTCACAACGTAGCCGCTGGCGCCCGCCTGCGCTGCCGCAATGATATTTTCTTTCTTCGCTTCCGCGGTCACCATCAACACGGGAAGGGTGCTGAAGCGTTCATCTTTACGGATCTCATTCAGCAGCTGCAGGCCGTCCATATTGGGCATATTCCAGTCGCTGATAACGAAATCGACCGGCGCGGCCTGCAATTTGGCCAGCGCGTCGCTGCCGTCCTCCGCTTCTTCCACGTTGTGGTAGCCGAGATCTTTTAAAAGATTGCGCACAATACGGCGCATCGTTGCGAAATCATCTACCACCAGAAAACGTAAGTTTTTGTCTGCCATTTTGATTATCAGTCCGTATTGAAAGTGAAATAACAGCTTCGGTAAGAGAGAGGCAGCGTCAGATGCGCCGCGCCTGGCCGACGACATTACTCAGAATGCGCTGGCACATCTGATCGAGATCGACGATTTCATCCACGCCGTCAATCGCCACCGCTTCGCGCGGCATGCCGTACACCACGCAAGTTTTTTCGCTTTGCGCCAGCGTGCGTGCGCCCGCTTTACGCATCGCCAGCAGTCCCTGGGCGCCGTCGTGCCCCATGCCGGTCAGAATGGCGCCCACCGCATTTTTGCCGGCGGATTTCGCTACCGAGTGAAACAGCAGGTCGACGGAAGGGCAGTGGCGGTTAACCGGCGGCAGATCGTTCAGCTGCGCGTGGTAGTTGGCGCCGCTGCGCGCCAGCTCAAGATGACGGCCGCCCGGCGCGATATAGGCGTGTCCCGGCAATACGCGATCGCCGTCCTCCGCCTCTTTTACGGCGATCTGGCAGATCTTGTTCAGACGATCGGCAAAAGATCGGGTAAACCCGGCGGGCATATGCTGGGTAATCACAATGCCCGGACAGTTCAGCGGCATCGCGGTCAGCACCTGACGCAGCGCTTCGGTGCCGCCGGTCGAGGCGCCGATAGCGATAATTTTTTCACTGCCGACCAGCGGACCTTTGCTGACGTGGGCGACCGGCGCCGCGGTCGCGGTATGACGCGGAAAATTGCGCACCCGCGACGCCATACGGATCTTCTCGGCAATCAGCTCGCTGTATTGCAGCATGCCCTCGCGCAGGCCCATTTCCGGTTTGGTGACGAAATCGATTGCCCCCAGCTCCAGCGCGTTCAGAGTAATCTCCGACCCTTTCTGCGTCAGGGAGGAAACCATAATCACCGGCATCGGACGCAGGCGCATCAGGCGTTCAAGGAAATCCAGCCCGTCCATGCGCGGCATTTCCACATCCAGCGTCAGCACATCGGGTGAAAAGCGTTTAATCAAATCACGAGCGATCAGCGGATCCGGGGCCGTTGCCACCATTTCCATATCCGGCTGTTGATCGACGATATTCGTCATGATGCTGCGTATTAACGCAGAATCATCTACGCAAAGTACCTTGATTTTATTCATTATTTATCCTGGGTCAGGCTGTAAACTGACTGACCGCGCAGGCGAAACGGCCCGTTCATATTGCTAAAATTTTCGGAGTGTCCGACAAACAGCAGACCGCCCGGCTTCAGCATTTTCGCAAAGCGCCGCAAGATCTGGTGCTGCGTGCGCTGGTCAAAATAGATCATCACGTTGCGGCAAAAAATCGCATCGAAAGGCGCAGGTACGCGCCATTCCGGCGCCAGTAAATTCAACTGCTGATAGTGAATCGAGTTGAGCAAAGAGGGCTTCGCTTTCACCTGGTCCCGCTGCGCGCCGGTGCCGCGCAGAAACCAGGCGCGCTTCTGCTCCAGCGTCAGCGCGCTGATATCATCGTGCCGGTAGATGCCTTTCTCTGCTTTGGCCAGCACTTCGGTATCGATATCCGTCGCCCAAATACGCGGCCCGCCTACGCTCGGCCCCAGCACGTCATTCAGCGTGATGGCGATAGAGCACGGCTCCTCGCCGGTCGACGCGGCGGTACACCAGACGGTGTAGTTGTTCTGGCGCGCGCGGGCATGCTCGGCCAGCACGGGAAAGTGATAGGCTTCCCGGAAAAACGAGGTCAGATTCGTCGTCAGAGCGTTAATAAACTGCTGCCACTCAGGGCTGACAGGGTCTGACTCCAGCAGATTCAGATAGGCGGTAAAGGTTTTCAGCCCCAGATGGCGCACGCGCCGGGCGAGACGGTTATAAACCATGTCGCGTTTCTGGTGACTCAGCACGATGCCCGCCCGGTGGTAAATTAACGCGCTGATTTTTTCTAATTCCGCCTCGGTCAGAACGAATCCATTCTGTTTATTTACATTTGTACTGTTCAAATTACTGATTTCACTTATCGCGTTTTGCTGATACATCATGCGTCTCTGCGTTGGCAGGTGCGCTTCAGCCGGGCTGCCTGTTCTGCGCCGTTGATTCGCAGCAGAATGGGCGTGCGGCAGACCCGTCATCAGGGCAAGAGGGGCGATCGGCGACCTGGCGGTGAGTCGATGGCGAAATAATCGTTCGCCAGGCCGCCAACACCGCGTCGGCCCGCCTTTAAACGGACATATTCATTATTTCCTGGTAAGCGCTGACTAATTTATTGCGCACCTGAACGCCCAGATTTAACGCGACGGAAGATTTCTGCATTGAAACCATCACATCATTCAGACCAATGCCCGGCGTGCCGGAGAGATAATTCTCCGCCTGACTTTTCGCATTGGTTTGTAATTGGTTAATATTGTTAAGGCCGTTAAGTAAAAGGCTGGAGAAGGAAACATCGGTGTCGTTTTTTTGTGTATCCCGAATGGACAGGCGCTGACCTGATTCCGCAATTTGCTTCGCCTGAAACTGTATTTGTTCCAGAACGCCCGTAGATTGAATCGACATAGCATTCCCTTATGAAATAACCTGATGCGCGTCAATGCAGCTTCAGATTTTTTCCTTTTATTAACCTGTAATTAATAGAAAGAATAACATGACGCCATCAGCGTGGAAT
>NZ_JANION010000068.1:0-6457 GCF_024610815.1 Mixta sp. | reverse complement strand
GCGTATTATTAGTTGACGATAAGCATAACCGTACGGCATCCGTTATTCAGACAAATAACAGAATATCGAAAAAGAGAAAATAAGGAGAACGCAAGAGAGGCAAAACGAAATAACCGGGCGGAAAGCTGCCTTTCCGCCGCGTCTGAGCGTTAGCTCAGCTTATCTTCAGTGCGCAGTTCAAAATCCGAGGCGTCGTGACGCTCGCGCAGCTGCTGTGACGGTTCGCCCCAGGTGCGGTTTACGATGCGTCCGCGCTTAACGGCCGGACGCTCGCTAATCTCTTTCGCCCAGCGCTGCAAATGGGTGTAAGCGCTGACGTCGAGGAACTCCGCCGCTTCGTACAGACCGCCCTGCGCCAGTACGCCATACCACGGCCAGATCGCGATATCAGCGATGGTATATTCGTTGCCGGCGATATAACGATGCTGAGCCAGCTGACGATCCAGCACATCCAGCTGACGCTTCGCTTCCATCGCAAAGCGGTTAATGGCGTATTCAATTTTTTCCGGCGCGTAGTGATAAAAATGGCCGAAGCCGCCGCCCATGTAAGGCGCCGATCCCTGCAACCAGAACAGCCAGTTGAGCGTTTCGGTGCGCGCGGCGCGGTCCTGCGGCAGGAAGTGACCAAACTTCTCTGCCAGATAGAGCAGGATAGCGCCTGATTCAAACACGCGTACCGCCGGGCTTTCCGATACGTCGAGCAGCGCCGGGATTTTGGAGTTGGGGTTTACTTCGACAAAGCCGCTGGAGAACTGATCGCCTTCGCCGATGCGGATCAGGTGCGCATCATATTCCGCATCGCTCACGCCCAGCGCCAACAGCTCCTCCAGCAGGATCGTCACCTTCTGACCGTTCGGCGTGCCCATCGAATAGAGTTGCAGCGGATGCTTGCCGACCGGCAGTTCGGCGTCATGGGTGGCGCCCGCGATGGGACGATTGGTTTTCGACCAGCTGCCGGCGCCCTGCTGATCCCACTTCCAGACCTTCGGCGGCTGATAATTATTCTCTGACATAATGTGGTGTCCTTTATAGGTGATTAGCGACGCAGATAGTGCTGCTATCGAGTGTAGCAGTTGACCTTCAACAAACTTAACCGTGCTGGCTCTGCGTATCGTCATAACGACATGGCGCTGTCATTTTGACGCTGAACGCCTCTGTCAAAAAGACATGCCATGACTTTTTATTATTATTTTTTAATACGTTAACTATGGCATACGCTTTGCACTGACATCTGTGGAGACCCTGTTCTGTTGTTAGGCTAACCCTAAGGAGCCGCTATGTCCTGGTATGATGACTTACAATGTCAGGTAGAGAAGTGCGTCAGCGTTGAGCATGCTGCGCTGATGAGCGAACTGATGGTAGAAATTGGCGTGGACGAGATGATCGCCAGCAACGAGCGCCCTCGCCTGCTGCGCCATCCCGCCGGGAATCTTTTCAGCCGTTTACGCTATCGTTTATTCCGTAAGTAAAGAGAAAGCCGTACCCGCCACGCAGAAGGACATCGAATGAGAATTGTCGCCGTTGAGGCCAATATCGCCGCCGGTAAAAGTACCCTTGTCGGGCCGCTGGCGGAAAAACTGACGGCGCTGACCGGCGAAACATGGCGGCTGATGGTGGAGCCGGTGGACGCCGATCCACATTTTTTAGCGCTTTTACAGGATTTCACCGCCCGCCCTGACGACGCCAATGCGCGCATTCGCTTTCAGCTTTACATTACCCGCATGCGTCAGCGGCTGCTGCAAGCGCTGCCCGACGGCAACTATGTGATTGAACGCTCGCTTTACAGCGACGTGGTGTTCTGTCAGACCAACTTCCTGCAAACCGAGCGCCCTGACGCCCGCTATATGGATTACTACTACCAGATTAAGGCGTGCTTTAAAGATTACCCGCCCATCGACGTGGTGCTCTATATTGACCGCGATCCGCAGGCGTGCTTTGCAAGCTGTATGCAGCGCGCGCGGCCAGGCGAAACCGCCTATACGCTTGACTATTTTCAAGATCTGAAACGCTTCCACGACGCCTGTCTGCCGCAGCTGGTGCGGCACTATCCCGCACGCCTGATCGTCTGGCCGGTGGCGTCGGGCTTTGCCGATGTAGGGGCGCTGGCCACCAGCCTGGTGCAGCAAACCGGTTGGGGCGTCAATTAGTCGCGGCATCCTCTTTGTCGGCTGGCACTTTTCCGGCGACGCGGGCCGCCGCATCGGGTTGCTGCGCTCCGTCCAGCGCATTTATATCTTGCCTGACCCGCGCCGTCTTACGCAGATTGCTTATTTTGCCGCTGGCGTGCTTTTCTGCCTGAACAGCTTTTCCTGCCATAGCGCGTCCCATCAACAGCAACAAGCCCTCTGCCCTCACTAAGAAAAGTCTTAAGAAAAAATTTGCCATTACCCACATAGTGTCTAAGGTGTATAGATGAGATCTGGTAATGACCTTTTATTATCAGAAAAGGTTTAATAGAAAAAAGAAGGATAACTACATTTAACTTCAATAAATTATTCGCAGAACCACTTTTCTGAATGCCTCAGAAGATTATTCATATTGAATATCTCTTGCCTGTTAAATAACACCTTCGGCAAGGGGAAGAATATTATTATCAAAATTTTGGATACACGTTATGTCTGTTTTAAACACCGAGAAAAAAATAGCCGTTCAAATAGCTATGGCACTTTTGCCGATGTCAGTATGCGCGGCCGACATGGAAATTAGTGATGATGAGAAAGTTTCCGCCATTCTTGCTGACAGTCGTCCAGGCACGGCTGCTGCGCCAACGATTAAATTCAGTAATGACAATATTGTGGTTAACGGCAGCCTGACGATCGACAGCAGCGATATCATCCCGGAACAGGCGGAATATATTGTCCATGCCTATGGCCGCACTATCGATTTAGGTCAGAGAACGCATATTAATAGTGAAAATAGCCCTAACCTGGTGACGGCTGAAGCGGGCGGATTAATACGCGGCGCCGGTCTTAATATTAACGCGACTGATAATGCTTATGGTCAGGCAATGGGGCAGATGTACGGCATCAATGCTATTTCCTCACCTGGCACTGCGGAAGATAAACGTATCGATATTTCAGACACGACGCGCGTTACCCTGAATAACTTATCTGGTAATGCCACCGGCGTATCCGCTCACTGCGGATCGGCTGCCGACTGTAATACCAGCCAGAACGCCAATATGCAGTTTGGTGCTTTAGGCGTAAATGTTATCGCTTCGGGCGATGCAACGGGCATTGAAGCCATCGGACAGAATATTGCAATGGATGAAT
Source organism: Mixta sp. (assembly GCF_024610815.1). Lineage (NCBI taxonomy): Bacteria > Pseudomonadati > Pseudomonadota > Gammaproteobacteria > Enterobacterales > Erwiniaceae > Mixta > Mixta sp. The sequence goes on along the minus strand of NZ_JANION010000068.1, from coordinate 3,185 downwards.
CTTCTGTTGTGGTTAACAGCGATAGCGGAGACGTGAATGTGCAGGGCATAGTCGCCAGCGGTGGCAGCATTAGCGTCGCCAGCTATACCGACCTTTCGGTTTCAGGCAATGGCGAGCTCACCGCAATTTCCGCCAGCGGCCCTTCAGCGTCAGGCCAGCCGAATATTGATTTGCAGGGCGGCGCTTCGCTGATGCTGATCAGGGATCGGAACAATACGCACGGCGTTAATGGCGTGGTGGCCGGGGACGGCGCAAACGTACACCTCACCGATACCTGGCTCACGCTCGCCAGCGACGCCAGCGTTAGCGAAACCGATCGTTTTTTGACGGCGAGCAATAGCCGTGACGATATCGCTTCAACCATTACGGTTGACGGCCAGCTGACCGTCGCCGTAAGCGAAGATTCACCGCTGCCCAGCGCCCTGACTTACGTCGGCGCCGAAGGCAATAGCCGCATCGATCTGAACGGCAGCGCGATATTGGGCGATCTGCGCAACGCGGATAATGCGACCGCATTTTATGCGCGTGACGGAGGCAACGTCACGCTAAACGATCGGCAGGTCCGCGCATGGGGGGCGGTAACGGCAGATAATGGATCTATTGATCTGCGCACGGCAGATAACGCTTATCTCTACAGCACCACCTCTACGCTGAACGGCGGCACGATCAATCTGGCGCTCAACGGCGCCAACAGCGTATGGGATATGACCGGCAGCTCCTCGCTGACCCATTTGCAGCTCAACGGCGGCACCATTAACTTCCTTAAAGATTCCGGCACCGAATTTAAAACGCTGAAGGTAAACGGAGACTACAGCGGCAACGGCGGATCGCTGGTGATGAACGTCACGCTGAACAGCGATAATGACTCGCCCAGCGACCGAATGATTGTCACCGGCAATACCAGCGGTAACACGACGGTGAAATTTAATCATATTTACGGCCACGGCGATCATACCGATATGGGTATAGAGCTGATCACGGTGAACGGCGTATCCGAAGGGCAGTTTATTCAGGATCGACGCATCGGCATCGGCCTGTATGACTATGCACTGGTGCAGAAAGGCAAAAACTGGTATCTGAGCAACAGCCTGGCGGATATTGAAAATAATGACACGATACCGGCGCCAGAGAGTCCTGATAACGACGCCAGCGATAACGGCGCCAGCGATAACGGCAACAGCGGCGGCTCGAACGGCGCTGGCGACAGCGGCAACACAGGCGGCTCGGACGGCGCCAACGATAATGGCAATACCGGCGGTTCGAACGGCGGCAACGGCAACAGCGGCGGTTCGAACGGCGACAACGGCAATGGCGGCGCTTCGAACGGCGACAATAGTAATACCGGCGATGCGAACGGCGATAACGGCAACAGCGGTAAGGTTGGGCGCTATGACTATACCAAAGTGTATCGCCCGGAAAGCGGCAGCTATATCGCCAACATGGCGGCGGTCAATACCCTGTTCCTGACGCGTCTGCATGACCGCCAGGGAGAGCATGAATATGTTGATTACGCGACCGGCGAACGTCATTCCACTACCCTGTGGATGCGCAATACCGGTTCGCACAGCCGTTTCGAAGAGGCAGGCGGCCAGCTGATTAGCCGCAGTAACAGCTATGTATTACAGCTCGGCGGCGATATAGCGCACTGGAGCAGTAACGCGCGCGACGGTGGACGGCTTGGCCTGATGGCGGGTTATGGCCATAACCGCAATAAATCACGGTCTGAGATTACTGGCTACACTTCGCGCGGCCAGGCTGATGGCTATAGCGTCGGGATCTACGGAACCTGGTTTGCCGACGAGGCCACGCGTACCGGCGCCTGGATCGATAGCTGGGTTCAGTACAGCTGGTTCCATAACTCGGTTTCCGGCGCTCAAATGCGCGAGGAGAAGTATCGCTCCGATGGCGTTACCGCCTCGCTGGAAGCAGGCTATGCGCTACCCATCGGCAGCTCGGAAAAGTTCAGCTACTGGCTTGAACCGCGTGGTCAGGCGGTGTGGATGAATGTGCAGGCGGACTCTCTGGTGGAAGATCAGGGAACGCACGTCAGCATGACCGGTTCCGGTAACGTCATGACGCAGCTGGGCATGCGCGTCTGGATGAAGGGCAAGCCGGAAAACGGTGTGGCGGACAGCTTCCGTCCCTACATCGAAGCCAACTGGATTCATCATACCCGCGACTTTGGGGTGAAGATGAACGGCGAAGGCAGCACAATGATCGGCAGCCGCAATCTGGCGGAAGCGCGTATTGGCGCTGAAGGCGAGGTCAACAGTCGCCTGGCGCTTTGGGCCGACGTGGGTCAGCGGACAGGCCAAAACAAGTATAGCGACACGCGCGGTACGGTGGGCATCAAGTTCCAGTTCTGATAACGCGTTCTGATTCGGCGCTGTAATAAGCGTGGACATAAGCGGTCCCCGTCTCGATTGGGGGCCGCGCTGTTAATGCTCTTCCGCAGGCGCGTTTTCATCGCGCGGCGGCCTGCGCTTCGGCTGATACTTTTCCGGCAGCGGCGGTACCGGTCGCCGATCGTCAATCAGATGGCGAATAGCGAGAATGGGATGACGCCAGAGCATGCGCGGCCCCGCCCAGCGCATAATCTGTTTCATCTCTTCGCGCTTTGCAGGCTGATAGCAGTGGATCGGACACTGTTTACAGGCGGGCTTCTCTTCGCCGAAGGCGCAGCGGTCAAGGCGCTTTAAAGCATAACGATGAAGTGCCTGGTATTTTTCCGCATTGGGCGACGCCTGTGGACAGCCTGACGCATACAGGTCGATCATTTTGGTGATGGTTTGCTTTTCTCGCTGAATACGTTTTCCTGACATAGCGCGTTGCCTGATAGCCCGGTGATCACAACGTGACGCGAACGTCACGGCACGGCCTATTTGTAGCGCAAAAAATCACCGCTGATATTAACCGCGATCAACAGATGTTTCTTAATCCTTATAAAGCGGCCGCTATGCAGCGGGCAGCGGATTATTTTCGCACCCATTAAACCCTGTATTCAACAGGGTTATTGGTTGACTAACGTTGCATTGTCGTAGTATGCCTGCTCACCCGCTCAGGCAAGGCGCGGCCTTTCAGCCTGCGTCCTTCAGTCCCTAATCAGTAGACTGGTATAAAAATATAAAATCCACCAGACGGCAATAAATAAGATAAAAGAGATAAATTCTCTTAAGGTTATATCC
>NZ_JANION010000067.1:0-3872 GCF_024610815.1 Mixta sp. | reverse complement strand
CAACGTGATGGCCGCCGCCTGGTCGACGCCGGTGGAATTTATCCCGGCGCGTATCGCTATCGTGGTGGATAAAGGCGCCTGGTCGCGCGACATCATCGAGCAAAACCAGGCGTTCGGCATCTGCATTCCCACGGCGGCGATCGCCGATCTTACCTGGGCGGTCGGCAGCGTCTCCGGGCGCGAAGAAGATAAATTCGCGCGCTACGGTATCGAAGCGCTGAGCGGCCCTGAGCTGGGCCTGCCGGTTATCGAACAGGGCTGCGCCGCCTGGCTGGAGTGCCGTCTGCTGCCGGAAACCGAGGCGCAGCAGCGGTACGATACGCTGTTCGGCGAGGTGGTCTCCGCCGCCGCCGATGCGCGCGTGTTTAGCGAAGGACGCTGGCTTTTTTCCCCGGAGTGCCCTGAAAGCCATACGCTGCATCACCTGGGCGCTGGCACCTTCGTCACCAGCGGCCCGCTGGTGCAGGCGAAACCGCTTGATGAGGTTGGCCAGCGCAGGCCAACCGCTTAGATTGCTCAGAAACGCCAGGCGGCGGAGAGGTTGCCGCTGACCGCATGATAACCGGCACCGCGCAGTTCGCTGTCAACGCCCGCGCCCAGCGTCAGTTTCGGATTCACCTGCCAGTTTACGCCCGCTTTAATGCCAAGCGCATCGCGCATTGCGGGCTGGTTTTTGCTGCTGAACGCCGCTTTGTTATAAGAAGCAAAATGAGCGTTTTGCGTTGCGGTGCCTGAAAGCAGTTCCCGATCCCAGCTGAGCTGTAGCGTTGTGCTAACGGCGCCGCCAGCGGCAAGAGGTTGCTGCCAGCTTGCGCCTGCACCAAGGCTGGAGCGCAGAGAGTCAAAACTGCTGGCATCCAGACGCAGGCGGCTGGCGTCGCTACCCGATTCGGTTACGTCCGGCCGATAAAACCTGGTGTAACTGAGCGAAGCGATCGGGCCGAACATCAGTCGATCGTTTAACGCGAAGCGATAGCCTCCGCCGGCAGTCAGCGCGCCACTCCAGCCCGTCCAGCGGGCGCGGTGACTGACGTTAAAATCGTCTGTGCCGATGCGGCGGGTCATGTCGCTCTCTTCCACGCCGATACGCCCGTTGCCGAACAGATAACTCCCCTTCTGCGCCCCGGCGTTATAGCGCGCCTGTACCCCTAAATCAAAAGAGGTGGTTGTTCCGCGTCCATTTTCCGGCGCGTTTACCGTCACCGACTGATGACCAACGGCGCCATGAAAGCCCCATAACCAGTCGCGATAGCGTTCGCTGCGTTTTTCGGCTCCGGCGACCGTGCCATAGCTGCTCAGCTGGTAGCCCAGCCGCGATCCGGCGCGCTGCTGCTGAAACCCGCCGCCGAATGGGTGAGCGAAGCCGTGCCAGCCGTCGTCCTGTGGCGCCTGTGCCGCAAAAGACGTGTTAATCCGCTGCGCAATCTGCCGCTCGCGGTAGAGCGAGCCAGCAAAGGACGCGCTGTAGGCGGCGGGAGAGAGTTGATGCAGCGTGCTATCGATCTCTTTACCGTCCGGCGAGGAGAAGTCCAGCGCGCGGTAAAGCGGCTGGATATCCGAGCCTACCGCCGTTACGATGCGGTCCAACGCGCGTCCCACCTGCTGTGCATTGCCGTCACTGCCATAACGGCTGTAGGCGTCGGCGGCGCGGCGCATGGTCAACTGCCAGCGTCCCGCTTCGACCGGCTGGGCTGTCAATGTCAACGTCGGTGAATCAAGCAGCCCGGCAACCTCGCTAAATTCGCCGCTGTACGATGCGGCGTTGAACAGCGTCTGCGAATCAAGCTGCCAGTCGGATGCATACCAGTCGCGCTGAGGGACAAATGACAGCTTTCCGGCCAGTTCGGCGTCGCCGTTAACCGTAAGCGTGTCATGCCCGCCGCGCGCGTTAAACTCCAGCTGTAATTCTCCACTCTCGCCCTGCTGATAATCGCCGTTAATGGTTACCGTTCCCAACGAATTGCCCGGCGTCAGCAATCCATTATTAACGAAGCTCCCCTGAGCGTTGAGGGTGTAATCACCGTTGCCTGCGAGCGTGGCGCCCGGCGCAATAGCCAGACTGTAGATTTCGTGACTGCCGTTCAGGGAGGTCACGCCGCCCTCAAGCTGTAGCGCAAGGTTGTTGATGCCGGTGATATTCCCCCGGTAGCCCAGGCGAAAAGCGGGATCGGCCTGTTCTGTCGCGCGCCCCTGATCATCAGCCAGCCGGCCGAAAGTCAGCTGCGTAAGCCGCTGTTGGCCATCTTCAGCTTGCTCTGCGTAATCGGAATAAATATTTCCCGCCAGCGTTGCACCGCGTAACAAATTAATCTGGTTCACCAACGCATTCTGCGAAATATAAATTGCTGCGCCTTTTCCTATTACGCGCCCGCTAATATCAACGTTATTAACCAGTGCGCCGCTTAGCTCAGGTAATACATCATCATAATAACCTTCTACATAATGAATCCAGGAACCGCGATATTCTTTTTCGTCGCCCAGCAGATTATTGCCGAAATCGAAATTAAGCGCGATACCATAATCTCCGTTAGCCTGTATATCGCCGCGCTGAATAAGGTTATGATCTTTTCCATAGGCAAATATAATGCCGCGACCATTCAGCCCGTCAGCATAAATACGTGTGCCCGGCTCAATAATCAGGGTGTTATTTTGTCCGTCGACGCGAATACCGGCGCCGCCATCGCCTTTGGTTAACAGATCCGCCTGCTGGGAGATGCGGTTATTACTGCCATAAACATGCAGTCCCATCCCCAACAGCGCCGTATTATATTGGCCAGGCAAGTAGGCGTCGCCCTGCGCATTGCGCTGGAAATAACCGTGACGGTTAACCAGCGTTTGTCCGTCACCGTAGACGGAAAAGCCGAAAAAATTACGCCGATCAATGTGATAGCCCAGGTCCTGGAGGATTGCCAACTCCGCTTCCATGAAGGTGGTGTAATTGCGGTAGTCCTGGTGGCTCATCAGGCTGTTTTTCAGTTCGCTATGACTCATGTAGTTATCGTCAAGGGTGCCATCATCACTCAGCATTCTTACCGGAACACCGGGCAGCGCGCCCGCCAGCACCTCCTTAACATGCTCGCCGGCGAAGTAGCCTTTATCCTTGCGCACGTCAAAACCCTGCGCATCCGGGGAGTTATCGCAATCATCGCACAGAACAATCTGGCCGGGATGCGCGGGATTACCGTTATCGTCGCGCAGATGAGCATCCCACTGCGTCAGTGGAAAATCAGCGTCGAATCCCGGTGTGCCTTCGCCATTTTGATCGGAGATCAGCCCGCCAATGCCCAGTCCATGCGCCAGTTCATGCAGCGCAACACTGTTCAGGTCAGCGTTGCCGGTGCGCGGTATCTGTGCGGGCAAATAGTTTTCGTTATCGAAATCCAGCTTTCCAAGCGCAAACTGCCCATGCGAGCCAAAGGTTAATTCACCCGGTTTCTCGCCTTGCAGCGCCATCGCCAGCATGTTAATCAGTGAGCCGTCTTTAGCTACGGGTTCACTGTTGCCTACGGCATTTTCCTCGTCAAAAGTGCCGACGTTAATAATCGCGGGAAGCGCCCCCGGCTGGGGTGTAATCACCTGCGCCCAGTAGCGTAATGCCTGTAAGATTTTATCTTTTTGCTGTTGATCCAGGCTCCAGGTTGAGGTCAATGGCTGTGATTGTTCAGTTTCCCCCGACATAAAGGGACCATCCCCTGGTTCGAAAAAACGTACCTGAAAAACCGGATTATTTTGTGCGCCATAAACGATGTTATTTTCCATGGCGTAAAGTGGCTGGGTTAAATATAAGGCGGCCAGCATAGTGGCAATGGCTGTTTTTTGCATAAGTATCATCCCTGTGGGCGAAGAGAGTGAAAGGCTCCGCCCGTTATCCG
>NZ_JANION010000064.1:0-26618 GCF_024610815.1 Mixta sp. | reverse complement strand
GGCTAAAAGGGGGACCCGCATACAGAAGGGTCCCTCTGATTCAACCCACACGCATATCTTTAACTGGATTAAAGATATTTTAAGGGAAGTTTTTCTTATTTCGGCAGCGGAGAAACCAGGTCAAAGAATTGTTCCGCAGTGTTATTAAACCACTCCAGTGTCTTGTCCCAGTCATTTACTAAACCATAAAGACCACCCTCAAGCATGCCAGCGAGTCCAACAATCACAACGCCGCCCAGAGCGCCAATAATACCCACGCCCAGAATACCGCCAGCATTACCACCAATAGTTGCGCCTTTAAGTATGCCAGCCATAAAGCCGGTCATACCACCGATAACCATTGCGCCGAGGCCGCTCCAAAAATCGCCGCCTGAGACTTCATTAATTTCCATTACGGTTAACTGCCGCATAAAAGTTCCTTTTAAATTCTGGTTAAATTCACAATCAAAAATACACTATTACGCCAGTAATAACTGGTAACCAAATATTAAACAATGGATCTTATTTCAACAATAGTAAACAATCCATTATTAATTACTTGTACCCTAACTAAAATACTTTTGCTTTTGTTTTTAGGAAAAAACATTTTCCCTAAAAAACCATTCCTTAATAGCAGGCAACCCTGTAGCCGCCCGCTATATACCTTTTAGCTTTCCTTTTTAGTCAAAATGTTATATTGGCTTTTATCCATTTCCGTTGCGCCGCCTTTGTGCAGCAATATGATCCTGTCGGCACTTAAAATTGTTTCAGGTCGGTGGGCTATTATTATTCTGGTTACGGGCATATTTCTTATTTCTGCATTAATACTGCGCTCGCGTTCAACATCCAGATGGCTTGAGGCTTCATCCAGAATAAGCAGATCCGGCTTACGGTAGAGCGCCCTGGCCAGTAACACGCGCTGTATCTGCCCTCCGGATAATGAAGAACCCATATCACCTACCAGACTATGGTAGCCCATCGGCATCGCGGTAATATCGTCATGTATCTGCGCCATTCTGGCGACATTCTCAATTTGCTCCTGATCGGGCATAGCATCAAAGAAACAAATATTGTCGGCTATAGAACCGGCAAATAGAATATCATCCTGCATTACGCAGCCAATGCGATCGCGATAGTGGCGCATCCCCAGCTTTTTAATATCTATGCCATCAATCTCTATGCTGCCGGATTCCGCCTTCAGTAAGCCCATCATCAGCTTGGCAAGCGTGGTTTTCCCTTGTCCGGAAGGGCCAATAATAGCGACAGATTCACCGGCTGCGATGGAGATATTGCAGTTTTGTATGACGTAAGGTTCCGTTTCACCATAGCGAAAACAGAGATTTTTAATCGTCAGCGAAGGCGCCGCGTTGCCACTATGCGGAACTGCAGGTAGCAGGGTTTCCATATCTTCTTCCTGCTCGGTTAATACAATGTCAGCCAGACGCTCGCCATGCAGGCGCAGCATGGTGAAATCAATAACCGCATCGACCAGCCCAGAAGCACGACCAATAAACTGATCGGAGAAGCTGATAAAGGCGACCATCATCCCGCTGGTGAAGTTGCCTTCCAGCACCTGCAGGGCGGCCATCCATATCAGAACAATGCGCCCGACGCCGGAAATAGCGCCTTGCACAGAGCTGAATCCTATCGACAGGCGCTGGATCGCCACGCCTTTATTAGTGCTTTCCACCAACGCATTAGCGTAGGTAGCGACGCGGATCTCCTGCTTGTTATTCAGCTTAACCGCCTGAACGCCGCGAATAGACTCCAGCAGCTGCGACTGCGCGCGCGCCGATGCGGTGATCTGATCTTCATTCGCCTGACGGAAAGGGCGAAAAGAGATCCAGCGAATGAGGACGTAGGCCACCAGCAGCGCGATGACCAGCCATGCAAGCTTCATGTTGTAAATGAACAGCATACCCAGCGTGACGATCGCCATGACGCCGTCCAGAATAGAACTGATAAAGCGCCCGGTGAGCGTGCTTTGAATCGTGCCAATCGATCCGAAACGCGACAGTACGTCGCCAACGTGCCGCGATTCAAAATAGGACATCGGCAGGCCGAGCAGATGGGAACAGACGTTCGCCGTCCACTGTACGCTAAGCAGGCTGGAAAACCAGGTGGTAACCCAGGAGCGCAGCGCGGATATCGAAACATTCAATAACGTCACGATAATAAAGCCGCTGCCCAACAGCGTCAGCAAATCGTAGTCGGCCGACACCAGCACCTGATCCATGACCCACTGCATGTAGAAAGGCATCAGAATCCCGAACAGCTCCAGCGCGATCGACAAAATCATGACCTGCGTAAAGGCGGCCCGAATGCCGGTCACGTTGCCGATCAGCTTTAGCATGGAAATCGACTGCTTTTCCTGCACCTGGGTAAAGGTCGCACCCGGCAACAGCTCCAGCGCGACGCCGGTAAAACTGCGCGAAACCTCGTCCATGGGAACGTCACGCTTGCCCCGAGCCGGGTCATGAATGGTTATCTTGTCCTTCGAAACGCTTTTCAGCACCACGAAGTGGTTCATTTCCCAGTGCAAAATACAGGGACGGCGCAGTTTGCCCAACTCATCAAGCTCCAGGCGTAGCGCGCGCCCCGCCATGCCCATCTGATGCGCGATAAGCATAACATCCGCCAGCGTCGCGCCTTTCAGCGAGGTAGGGAATCGCTTACGCAGCGTAACCATGTCGATGCTGTGACCGAAATAGTTAGCGATCATCCCGACGCAGGTGAGACCGCATTCCGTCGCCTGGGTCTGCTGCATGACAGGCAGTTTACGTCGCCAGCCAAAATTCAATGCTTCTAAAAACTTCATAGATAAAACAACTCCCTGTCGTTAATTCATGGCCGGTTCAATTAATTGCTCGCCCGCTGCCCTAGCGCATAGAGCGGTTCCAACACCCATTCGTAAAGGTGCCGGGTATCGATAAGGAAGTCCGCTTCCAGCGCGCTGCCGGGGCGGAGCTTTTCCTGATGGCCATAGACATTGATATCCTGTTTATCCAGCGCGACGACCACTCGGTAATGTTGCTCCTGGACATTGTTATTGCCGGTAAGCGTGGCCACTTCCTGCGGTGAAAGCGCGACGCGCGAAACTTCCACCACCTTGCCATATTGCTGACCGAACTTCTGGAAAGGGAAAGCCTGATAGCGCAGCACGACTTTCTGTCCGGGTTTGATAAAGCCGATGGCCCGGCTGCTGACCATAATGCGCGCCTGCAGGTGCCCTTCATCAGGCAGAACGGAAAATAACGTCTGGCCCGCGCTCACCATTTGGCCGGTTTTAGCCATTACAGATCCCACCAGGCCATCTATCGGCGCGCGCAAAACGATGGAGCGTCGGGATTCGTTTTCCGCCATAGACTGCTCCAGCTCGGAAAGGCGCCGCTCAATGTCGTTTTGTTTATTGCGGTTGTTTATCGGCAGCTCACGCAGCTGTTGGCGTGTCTGCGCCAGCTGTTGATCGATATCAATACGCTGACGCGCGATATCCTGCATGCGCGCGTCGGCATCAATGACCGCTGCTTCCTGTTGCTCCACCTGACTGTTAGAGGCATAGCCTTCTTCGCGCATCAGGTTCAGCTTTTTCAGCTGACGACGCGCCAGGCTAGCCTGACGGGTGCGCTGATTTTGCTGTACTTCAAGCTGTTGCAGCTGCGAACTGAGCAACCTTTCGCGCTCCTGAAGCCCTTTTATCGCTTCGGCGAACAGCTTTTCCTGATCTTCGAGATCGATCCGCAGGCGTTCACGTTGCAGCTGCAGCTGCTGGGCCACTTTTTCACGGGTTTGGCCCAACGCCGTAAAGACTTCGGAAGAAACCGTGGCGATAGCGTCGCCTTTTTTAACCTGCTGCCCCTCTTCGACGTTAATATCAATTACAGTACCGGCCGCCATGGAAGCGACATTCATAATCCCTTTCGCCGGCATTAGCTGCCCGATGGCGGTTTCCCGCTTGGTATAGGTGCCGAAGGTGAAGAAAGCGGCGACCGCGATCGCTATAATCCCTACCAGGGAAATAATCAGCCACCGATAAGGCGGGCAATATAAAGCCACGGTGCCGATCATAGAGGTTTTATTCGCCTCTAACGCTTCCTGGCGAAATAAAGATTCACTCATTAATTAACTTCCTTTTTGCGCTAATGGGTAACGTTGATCGTCGGGACAGTGAAATTGCGCTAATACTGAATAGTCCAACTCACCTAATTCCATCGAAAGTTTTAACCTGGCGTTTAAATAGTCATACTGAACCTTGGCCATTTCCTGTAGCGTTCTGTAATAGCCCTGTTCCGCATTTAACTCATCAATAATGGTTCTTAAACCCACTTTCCGGCCATAGGTGGTCGAATTCACTTTATTTTTTGCCGACGTGAGCGCTTTCTCTTCAGCCAGATATTGACTCTGGCCATTTTTCAGCTTCAGCCAGGCCGACTGCGTCTCCTGACGTGCTTTGCGCCGCGCATCCTCCAGCAGGTCTTTACCCTGCTCGCGGCGCTGCGTGGCCTCAATCGACTGAGAGATTTGCGCGCCGCCGGAGAACAACGGCACCGAGACATTCACACCGATAGTGCTGTTACGCGTTTTAGAGGTGCTGCCCATCAGCGTGTCAAAAATATTGTTGCTTTCCGAACGGCTCCAGTTAGTCCCATAGCCAGCCTGAAGCGTGACGACCGGCAAATGCGCACCATGAGCGGCAATCACATCGGCTTTCGCCTGCGCCAGCTGGAAAAGCGCGGCGCGCACGTTGAGATTATTTTGCATCGCCTTCATTTGCAGCGCCTTGTCATCACGAGGAAGCGGCGCACGGATCAGGCAGGACATATTGACCGGCTGGACTTCATCCGGATTCAGGTTGGTAAGACGCGAAAACACCATGCTGGCTTCTTCGAGCGCATTGCGGGCGGCAATTTCATCCGCCACGGCCTTATCATAGTTAGCCTGCGCTTCGTCCCGCTCCAGACGGGTGCCTTCGCCCACTCTGAGCGCCACCTGCGTCTGACTTAGCTGTCTGCTGTAAGCGGCTTTGGCGTTCAGGGCGCTATTGAGCACTTCCCGTTGATATATCACCCGGAAATAGGCTTCAGAGACGTTGGCGATCAGATTTTGCTCCGCCTGCATCAGGGTGATGTCGGCATAATCTGCAATTGCTTCACCCCGTTTCCAGGCGGCATATTTAGAGATATCGAACAGCGGCTGCATCAGGTTTACGCTGAAGTTGTGACGCGTGACGCCGGAGGCGTAATAGGCTTTCGGCTGATCCTGTTTGTTGTACGCCGCATTCAGGCTGATTGTCGGTAGCAGGCCGGCGAAACCCTGGACATTTTTTTGACTGTCGGCTTTTTGCGCATGCCGTGCAGCTTGAATTTCGCTGTCATACAGGCTGGCCGCCAGTACCGCTTCCTGCAAATTGACACCGCTGGCGCTTTGAGACGTTATGCACAGCGCGACGCAAACGCATGCCGTAACAGCGTTGAATTTCCGAAGATTCATTACCAAAATCCTTTTCTGATAAGAATGCAAAATCAAATAATATTATTCATACATGCGTATTGAATTAGCTCACTGTTATTACTTACATTAAGCTTTTTCATAGCGTTATATTTTTGCGTGGCGACAGTACTCACAGCGCGATTTTGCTTTTTGGCAATATTGGAAAGGGAAAGCCCCATCGAATAAAGACGAATAATCTCCCACTCTTTGGCTGTTAAACGATCGTTTTTTTCAACTTCATTCTTAACAATGTTATTAATAAATTTTGACAGGTAAACACCGTTGTGATTTTTGACAAAAATTTCAGTTAACGCTTTTTTTATTTCGCTTACGGAATCGTATTTGCTGATAATCGCATCGGCGCCGTAGCTGATGGCTTTTTTCAAAATAGGTAAGTTATCGTATTCAACATACAGTATTACTTTTGCACCCGGAATGGCGCGTTGAATAGCACGGATTTTGCCTATGCCATAGAACTGTCGGTCATCATTGCAGTAAGACAGATCCGTAATAATGGCGTCTATCTTGTGGCTGCTGGCAGAAATATTATTACCGCCTACATTTAAAGAAAAATCGGAGATAATATTACAACCCAATTCCTCCCTGATATAATCGTAAAGAAAATACTGAATGGCAGGATATTTATCCGATATAGTCAAGTTAATGTCCAACATATTGAGATATCCTTCTCCTTTACCCAGCCGTTAAGACCAGCTCCTTATGGACGATGCTAAATACCGCTAACATCGATTGCCGAAATCATGATTCTTTTCTTCTTAAGAAATAACTTCTGAGCGATTCTAATAGCTTCTTACCTTATTAACAACCCATGTTTCCGCTAAGGTCAATAATGAATAAAAGTAAAGAATCCATTATTATTACTCATCAAGCAGGATATTTTACTACCGCTACAAAACACAATAACCCATTGTTTTTCATTGTAAAAATATTAAAAAGCCGCTATCACCCCTTCCCATTAAAGAGGTAAAATAACTTAATGTTAAAACTATTAACGACGTTCACAAAACAGATTTCATCAGATTAATCTACCCCGTAACGTCGGGAAAAATGAGTTTATAAGACAATTCTTGAATATAATTAAAGACCAATCTTAAGCTGTCATAAATATATGTCCGGCCACACGATCGCCGTGTGTGTTTTATTTTCATTCTATCATTAACGTTTGGTTTAAAGTTTCTTGTCGCCGCCCACCTGCTATCGCAGGAAATCCTTTTCGATGCGCTTTACACCATGCTCAGATAAGCAGGCGGTAAATGCCAGCGACCGCTTCATCTTTATCACCAGTGCGCAAAGAAAAGAAACCCTGCTGCCAGCGCTTTCCGCGGCAATGTGGAAACAATCATGCTGGTGCTGGTGCTGGTGCCGGTTACGGTTACGGTTACGGTTACGGTTACGGTGGTGATGGTTTCAGACAGCCGTTTCTGTGACACATTACCGCTGCGGCTTCCCTGAGCAGATGCGCGCGGCGGGTTAGCAGTCCGGCCGTAGCCAACGAGACCGCGTTTCGCAACGGTAGCCTGCAGGCGGACTACCTGCTCCTGGTCACACGCAGTGGCTGGACACGAGCCCAACGTTCGGTTTTGATACTGAGCAGATTAACCAGCTTTTTTGCCGATAGCCCTGACAGGTGAATGTGCTGGTTAAGCCGGTCTATGGCGTACCCGAAAAACTTTATCCGCGGCTACCGCGCCTCTCTTTTAAAGATGTCTGCAGCCTGGCCTGAACAACGATTTCAACAGGTGCTGCACTCCGGACGCTTTTAAAAAGGCAAATTTAAACCTATTCTGAAAAGCGCCTGGCTAAGGATAAAGCCGGATGCAAACGCTTCAGAAAATTCTTACAATAGCATTGATGATTATCCGACCATTTTCACGGAGCGACAGATGGCAAGTCATTTTGTACGCTGGACGCTTGCCCAAAATCGGGCGGACGTTCATCGTATTCCTGCAGAAGTTGTAGAAAAAGCCCACTTTCTCAGCGAAAAACGTCGAAGCCGTTATCTGGCGGCGCGCATGTTGCTGGCCGAACTGATGCTGCGCGTGTATGGAATGCCGCAGCTGCCGGGATTAACCACCACCGTTAATGGCCGTCCCTGTTTTATCGATCCCGATCTGCCTGATTTCAGCATTGCCTATGCCGGTAATGTTATTGGCGTGCTGCTGGCGGAAGAACAGAGCCGCGCCGGGCTGGATATGGAAATGGTGCGCGCGCACAGCCGTCAAACAGTGGAACACCATCTGCAGCACCTTTCTTCGGGCGAAAAGGCCTGGATCAATGCGCAGCAGGACCCGCTGGAAGCGATTACGCAAATCTGGACGCTGCGCCAGAGCATCCTCAAATTAACCGGTGAAAACAGCGATGGCGGCAGCTCTCTGCAACTTCATCCCGCCTCAGGCCGCCTGCGCTCACAAGTTTTTCCCGACGTACAGGCGGTGTGCGATGTCGAACCGCTGCTGATCTGGTCATGCGCGCTTTCTCCCACCACCAGCCGTCTGCGCCTGTGGGAAATCGACGACGCCCATAACTGGAACGCGCTGCGAGATATTGAGTTGAATAAAACGAATATGGAGCAGCAAATGCTACGGCTGACCAGCATGCCGCTGGAAAGGCAGCTGCAGCGCCAGGGCTGCAGCCGTATGGAGATCAGTGGGAATCGATAAAAGCGATTTTCAGTACGAACAGCAGCGCCACTACGACTACGCAGGGACTGATTTCACGCCAGCGTCCCGTACCCGCCTTCATTACGCAGTAAGCGATAAAGCCCAGGGCAATGCCTTCGGTAATTGAGAAGCTAAACGGCATCATCGCCGCCGTCACGAACGCTGGCACCGCCTCGGTGAGATCGTCCCATTTCACGCGCGCCAGGCTGGAAGTCATCAGCACGCCAACATAAATCAGCGCGCCCGCTGCGGCGTAGCCGGGCACCATTGATGCCAGCGGCGACAGGAACATCACCAGCAGGAACAGAATGCCGGTCACCACTGCCATCAAACCGGTGCGTCCGCCGACGGAAACGCCGGAAGAGCTTTCGATGTAAGCGGTCACCGACGAGGTGCCGATAGCGGCGCCAGCCACAGAGCTGACGCTGTCAACCAGCAACGCCTGCTTCATACGCGGGAATTTGCCGTCTTTATCCGCCAGGCCCGCTTTATCTGTCACGCCGATCAGTGTGCCGGAGGAGTCGAACAGGTTAACCAGCATAAAAGAGAAAATTACGCCCGCCATGCTGATATTTAACGCGCCGCCCAGATCGACCTGCCCGATAACGGAGCCGACAGAAGGCGGCGCGGAGAAGATGCCGCTGTATTTCACATCGCCCAGCATCAGACCGGCCAGCGTGGTCACCACAATTGAGATCAGCACGGCCGCATGGACGTTGCGTGAAGCCAGCACCGCGATAATAAAGAAGCCCAGCGCCCCCAGCAGTACGCTATGCGACGTCAAATCGCCCACCGTCACCAGCGTGGCCTCATTGCCCACGATAATACCGGCGTTTTTCAGCCCCATCAGCGCGATAAACAACCCGATCCCGGCGGTGATGCCGGTACGCAGGCTAAGCGGGATATTGGCGATCATCCAGTAGCGCACGCGGAACAGCGTCAGCAGCAGCAGGCCCGTCGCGCCCCAGAAAATGGCCCCCATGCCGACCTGCCATGAATAGCCCATCGCGCCCACCACGACGAAAGCGAAAAAGGCATTCAGCCCCATCGCCGGCGCCAGTGCTACCGGCAGGTTGGCGATAACCCCCATCAGAATGCTGCCCAGCGCGGCGATCAGGCAGGTCGTCACGAAAACGGCCTGCGTATTCATGCCGGCGGCGCCGAGGATCTGCGGGTTTACAAAGACGATGTAAACCATCGTCAGGAAAGTGGTAAAACCGGCAATCACTTCGGTTCGCACCGTCGTGCCATGTTCCTCAAGTCGGAACAGCCGCTGTAATAAGCCTTGTTTAGTCATGTGTTACATCCGAACGGGAAAAGAGGTCGCAGCGTATGCTAGCGATTTTGGCTCAACAGTACACTGATTTTTCGCAAACGGTTGCGGTTTGCCTTAAATCACCGCTGAACGGGTCGCATTCTGCGCGCAGTCGGTTAAAGTGGAGCAAGTAATATCATTAAGGATGACGTATAAATGAGCATTGAATGTCTGTTTTTTGACTGCGACGGGACGCTGGTGGACAGCGAACGCCTTTGTACCCAGGCCTATGTCGATACCTTCGCCCGCTACGGCGCTGAACTGTCGCTACAGGAGATGTTTGAAAAGTATAAGGGCGTCAAGCTCTACGACATTATCGCTGATGTCCGTCGCCAGCATCCGCTGAATGCGCCGGTAGAGGAGATTGAGCGGGAATATCGTCAACAGGTGGCGCATCTTTTTAATGCGCATCTGCAACCTATTCCGGGCGCAAGAGCGCTACTGGAACGGATCTGCGTGCCGATGTGCGTGGTCTCCAACGGCACCGTGCCGAAGATGCAGCATTCGTTGGGACTGACCGATATGCTCTCCTTTTTTGATGATCGGTTGTACAGCGGCTACGATATCGGCCACTGGAAGCCGGACCCGCAGCTGATGTTTCACGCGGCGCAGCAGATGCAGGTGCCAATTGAGCGCTGCGCGTTGATCGATGACTCCGAAGCGGGCGCCAACGCTGGCATCGCGGCGGGCATCCCGGTATTTTACTACTGCGCCGACGCCCATAATCGGCCTATCGATCATCCGCTGGTGACGCCTTTCGACGATCTGGCGCAGCTGCCCGCGCTGTGGCGCGAGCGCGGTTGGTCGCTGACGCGTTAAGGGGATTATTGGTCGGAAGAGAAGGGAAAGCTCAACCGCGCGGTAAAAGGCGCGCGGTTGAGGATGAGCCGCTTAATGGGAAATCAGGCCGGGCTGCTGCCGTTTTCGTCGCCCGCCAACAGCTTGTCCAGCCGGTCGCCGCCGACGTGGCGGAAATCCTGACCTTTGACGAAATAGAAAATAATCTCGCAGATATTCTGACAGCGATCGCCGATACGCTCGATGGCGCGCGCGCAGAACAGCGCGGTCAGCACGCTGGGAATAGTACGCGGATCTTCCATCATATAGGTCATCAGCTGGCGCACGATGCCCTCATACTCCTGGTCGACTTTTTTATCTTCGCGGTAAATCTCAATCGCCGCGCTTAAATCCATGCGCGCGAAGGCGTCCAGCACGTCATGCAGCATCTGAATAGTATGGTGGCCCAGCGATTCCAGGCTGACCAGCAGCGGCTGATGCTGTTGACCAAACTTCTCCAGCGCCGTGCGGCTGATCTTCTCCGCTACATCGCCGATGCGCTCCAGCTCGGAAATGGTTTTGATGATCGCCATGACCAGGCGCAGATCGCTGGCGGTCGGCTGCCGCTTGGCAATAATGCGCACGCAGGCTTCATCGATCTCCACTTCCATCATGTTGACCTTCTGATCGCCATCGATCACGCGCAACGCCCGCTCGCCATCCTGATTATGCATCGCAGTGATGGCGTCGGTGAGCTGCTGCTCCACCAGCCCGCCCATGATCATCACCTGGGTGCGAATATGTTCAAGCTCAGCGTTAAACTGGCCGGAGATATGTTTGTTCAGGTTTAAATTATCCATACAGGTCTCCAGTTAACCATAACGGCCAGTAATGTAGTCTTCAGTCTGCTTCTGATGCGGCTTCGTAAACAGGGTGTCAGTGTCGCTGAACTCGATCAGCTCGCCCAGATACATAAAGGCGGTATGGTCGGAACAGCGCGCCGCCTGCTGCATATTGTGCGTCACGATCACCACGGTGTAATCCTGCTTCAGCTCGGTGATCAGCTCTTCGATACGACCGGTAGAGATCGGGTCCAGCGCTGAGCAGGGCTCGTCCAGCAGCAGTACTTCCGGGCGAATGGCGATACCGCGCGCGATGCAGAGTCGCTGCTGCTGGCCGCCGGAGAGACTGTAACCGCTCTGATGCAGCTTGTCTTTGGTTTCATTCCACAGCGCCGCTTTACTCAGCGCCCACTGTACGCGCTCATCCATCTCCGCGCGCGGAAGCTTTTCAAACAGGCGTACGCCGAAGGCGATATTGTCGTAAATCGACATCGGGAACGGCGTCGGCTTCTGAAACACCATGCCGACGCGGGCGCGCAGCAGCGCGATATCCTGCGACTCGGTAAGAATATTTTCGCCATCCAGCAGAATCTCACCCTCGGCGCGCTGCTCCGGGTAAAGCGAAAACATCTTATTGAAGGTGCGCAGCAGGGTAGATTTACCGCAGCCGGACGGTCCGATAAAGGCGGTGACCTGGTTTTTGGCAATATCCAGATTGATGTTTTTCAGCGCATGGAATTTACCGTAGTAAAAGTTCAGATCGCGAACCTGAATTTTGCCGGATGACTGATTAACCATAGTTTTCTCTTTCTCTTAACGCCGCGCCGCTGTCGCGTCACGGTGAATTAATGTTTCGATTTGGCAAAAATCACACGCGCCAGAATGTTCAGCAACAGGACGCACAGCGTGATTAACAGAACGCCAGCCCAGGCCAGACTTTGCCATTCGGCGAAAGGGCTCATGGCGAACTTAAAGATGGTGACCGGCAGGTTGGCCAGCGGCTGCATCATGTCGGTGCTCCAGAACTGGTTCGACAGCGAGGTAAACAGCAGCGGGGCGGTCTCGCCGGCGATACGCGCTATGGCCAGCAGGACGCCGGTGATAATCCCGGATACCGACGCTTTCAGCGTAATGGCGGAGATCATTTTCCATTTCGGCGTACCCAGCGCGTAGGCTGCTTCACGCAGGCTGTCCGGCACCAGCTTTAGCATATTTTCCGTGGTGCGAATCACGATGGGCACCTGCAGCAGCGCCAGCGCGATCACGCCCGCCCAGCCGGAAAAGTGCTGCATCTGCGCGACGACCAGGGTGTAAACGAACAGCCCGACGACAATGGACGGCGCCGACAGCAGGATATCGTTAATAAAACGGATCACTTCGGCCAGCCAGGATTTGCGGCCATACTCCGCCAGGTAGATCCCAGCCATAATGCCCAGCGGGGTGCCGAACAGCGTCGCCCAGAGGATCAGCAGGCCGCTGCCGGCGATGGCGTTAGCCAGCCCGCCGCCAGCGGTATTCGGCGGCGGCGTCATTTCAGTAAACAGCGCCAGCGAAAAGCCGTCGACACCACGCGTAATGGTGGTGAACAGAATCCACACCAGCCAGAACAGGCCGAACGCCATCGTCAGCATCGACAGCGTCAGGGCAATTTTGTTACGGATGCTGCGACGCGCCTGCATTTTGCGGCGTGACGCCTGCAACTCGGCGCGGGCATGCAGATCGAGTGTAGTCATGAGCGCGCCCCTTCACTTTTCGCCAGTCGTAAAATCATCAGCTTGGAAATCGCCAGCACGATAAAGGTGATGACAAACAGGATCAGCCCCAGCTCCATTAGCGCGGCGACATGCACGCCTGATTCCGCCTCGGCAAACTCATTCGCCAGCGCGGAGGTGATACTGTTGCCCGGCATATAGAGCGATACGCTGTCGAGCTGATAGGTGTTACCGATAATAAAGGTCACCGCCATGGTTTCGCCTAGCGCACGTCCCAGACCGAGCATCACGCCGCCGATCACGCCGTTCTTGGTGAAGGGCAGCACGATGCGCCAGATGACTTCCCATGTGGTGCAGCCGATGCCGTAAGCAGACTCTTTCATCATCACCGGCGTCTGCTCGAACACGTCGCGCATTACCGAAGCGATATAGGGAATGATCATGATCGCCAGAATCACGCCCGCCGCGAGGATGCCGATGCCAAACGCCGGGCCTTCAAACAGGGCACCGACGAAAGGAATGCTGGAGAGCACGTTGCCCACCGGCGTCTGAAAATATTCAGCGAACAAAGGCGCGAAGACAAACAGTCCCCACATGCCGTACACGATGCTGGGAATCGCCGCCAACAGTTCGATCGCCACGCCCAGCGGGCGGCGCAGCCAGCCTGGCGCCAGCTCGGTCAGGAACAGCGCGATGCCGAAGCTGACCGGTACGGCGATCAGCAGTGCGATCAGGGAGGTCACGACGGTGCCGTAGATGGGCACCAGCGCGCCAAAGTTTTCATTCGGGGCATCCCACTCTTTATTCCACAGGAAAGAGAAACCGAATTTCTCGATGCTGGGCCAGGAGGAGAAGAGCAGGGAGATAATGATGCCGCCAAGCAACAAAAGCACGATCAGCGCAGCCAGTTTGACCAGCGCGCCAAAAATAATGTCACCTTGTTTTCCTGGGGCCTTAAATGTCGGCCTGGATTCAGCCATAAAAGTCTCGACAGAAGAAATTCACAGGGGCGGCATTCAGCCGCCCGGATACTGCGGGCCGGTTCAGCCGGCCCCTGCGACGGTGCGTACACCGTTAAATCATTACTGGTACAGCGCCTTACCGGAGCTGTCTTTAATCTGCGCTTTCCAGTCAGAGCGGATCTGCTCAACAACCTCATCCGGCAGCGTTGCATAATCCAGGCTGGTCGCCGTCTTATCGCCGTCTTTATAAGCCCAGTCGAAGAATTTCAGCACTTCAGCACCTTTTTCCGCGTTGGTCTGGTTCTTGTACATCAGGATGAAGGTGGTGGTGGTGATCGGCCACGCGTCTTTTCCTTTCTGATTGGTCAGATCCTGCGCGTAGGATTTGCTCCAGTCAGCGCCTTTCGCCGCATTGCTAAAGGTTTCCTCCGTCGGAGAGACCGGCTGACCATCGGCATCGATCAGTTTGGTGTAGCTCAGCTTGTTCTGCTTGGCGTAGGCGTATTCTACATAGCCGATGGAGCCAGGCAGACGCTGAACGAAGGCGGCGATGCCGTCGTTGCCTTTACCGCCCAGACCGGTCGGCCAGTTTACGGTATTGCCTTTGCCGACTTTCTCGCTCCACTCCTGATTCACTTTAGAGAGGTAGCTGGTAAAGACGAATGAGGTGCCTGAACCGTCAGCGCGACGCACGACCGCGATATTGGTTTCCGGTAGCTTCAGTCCAGGGTTCAGTTTGGCGATCGCCGGGTCATTCCACTTTTTGATTTTGCCCAGGTAGATATCGCCAACGGTCTGTCCGTCCAGTGTCAGCTGACCGGATTGCACGCCAGGCAGGTTTACCGCCAGCACCACGCCGCCAATCACGGTCGGGAACTGGAACAGGCCGTTTTTCTGCAGATCTTCATCTTTCATGGGCGCATCGGACGCACCAAAATCAACCGTTTTCGCAATGATTTGCTTCACGCCGCCGGAAGAACCAATCCCCTGGTAGTTGATTTTACTGCCGGTCGCTTGCTGATAATCTGCTGCCCACTTGGCATAAACCGGAGCCGGGAAGGTACCACCAGCGCCTGTCAGATCGGTGGCTGCGAATGCAGAAACCGCGCTCAGGGAAAGGGTGGCGGCAACAAGTTTGGCTACGGTGCTACGCATCAGTGTCATATTCCCTCCGGGGGAGTAAAAGTCAGGTTATATGCCGTTTTAGTAAGAATGAGTATTGCTGCTGGAGGGAAAATAGGACAGTTTGGTGACAGCGGGATGTAAGAAATATGACAGTTATATGACAGCACCCGCTTTTAAGTTTTCTTAGGGAAAAAGAGGGATGAAAAGCGCATTTAAGATTATCGCCTGCGGCCTACTGCTGAACACGGCTGCTTCGTTACAGGCGGAAGATAGCGTAGTTTACGAGACTACTGGTAATGACAACGATCACCCCTTCGCAACCCTGTACAAAACACCGAACCAAACAGAAACAGGAAAAAGTGCTTTTTCAGGCCAGCACTTAAAAGAGATAAAGCGAAAAACAGAACGGCTTGAAAACAGCAAAGTGAAATGACTTCCGAATTATCGATGAAAACCCAGTAAATCAACGATCTTAAAAGAGAAACAGAGACGTTAAACGGAAAGATAAATAAAAATAACGCGTTAATCCCGTTGCTGATGGGATTAACGCATTGTGCTGCAACCTTACCGTTTGCGGTTACTCTACCGTTACCGATTTCGCCAGGTTGCGCGGCTGGTCCACGTCGGTGCCTTTAATCAGCGCGACGTGGTAAGAGAGCAGCTGTAGCGGCACAGTGTAGAAGATGGGTGCGATAACCTCTTCCACATGCGGCAAAGAAATAATCTTCATGCCTTCGCTGTCGGCAAAGCCCGCATCGCTATCGGCGAACACATACAGCAGACCACCGCGCGCGCGCACCTCTTCGATGTTGGACTTCAGTTTTTCCAGCAGCTCGTTGTTCGGCGCCACGACGATGACCGGCATATCGGCATCGATCAGCGCCAGCGGGCCGTGCTTCAGCTCGCCCGCCGCGTAGGCCTCCGCATGAATGTAAGAGATCTCTTTCAGCTTCAGCGCGCCTTCCATCGCGATCGGATACTGATCGCCACGGCCCAGGAACAGCGCATGATGCTTGTCGGAGAAATCTTCCGCCAGCGCTTCAATCATCTTATCCTGCGCCAGCATCTGCTCGATACGGCTCGGCAACGCCTGCAGCGCGTGAACGATATCCTGTTCAACCTGCGCGTCCGCGCCTTTCAGACGACCAATTTTCGCCACCAGCATCAGCAGTACGGTGAGCTGGGTGGTGAAAGCTTTGGTCGAAGCCACGCCGATTTCCGTGCCAGCCTTAGTCATGAGCGCCAGATCGGATTCACGCACCAGCGACGAACCCGCCACGTTGCAGATGGCCAGCGAGCCCAGATAGCCCAGCTCTTTCGACAGGCGCAGCGCCGCCAGCGTATCAGCGGTTTCACCGGACTGCGACAGAGTAATCAACAGGCTATTTTTACGCACCGCCGATTTGCGGTAGCGAAATTCAGAGGCGATCTCGACGTCGCACGGCACGTTCGCCAGCGACTCAAACCAGTAACGCGCCACCATGCCGGAATTATAGGAGGTGCCGCAGGCGATAATCTGGATATGTTCAACCCGGCTCAGCAGGTCGTTCGCGCCCGCACCCAGCTCGGAGAGATCGACCTCGCCGTGGCTGAAGCGTCCGCTCAGGGTGTTTTTGATCGCGTTGGGCTGCTCGTAGATCTCTTTCTGCATATAGTGACGGTAAACGCCTTTGTCACCTGCGTCATACTGCACGTTAGATTCGATCTCGTTGCGTTTCACCGCGACGCCTGCGCGGTCGACGATAGTGATCTCACGACGCGTGACCTCAGCGATATCGCCTTCTTCCAGGTAGATAAAGCGACGGGTCACCGGCAACAGCGCCAGCTGATCGGAGGCGATAAAGTTTTCGCCGACGCCGCAGCCGATCACCAGCGGGCTGCCTGAACGCGCAGCCACCAGCAGCGACGGATCGCGGCTGTCCATAATCACCATGCCGTAAGCGCCGCGCAGCTGAGGGATCACGCGCTGGACCACTTCACGCAGGCTGCCGCCCTGTTTCTGCTCCCAGTGCACCAGATGCGCGACCACTTCCGTATCGGTTTCGGACGCGAAGCGGTAACCCCGCTCGATCATCAGCTCACGCAGCGGCTCATGGTTTTCAATGATGCCGTTATGTACGATGACAATATGTTCAGAGATATGCGGGTGCGCATTCGCTTCGGAAGGCTCGCCGTGAGTGGCCCAACGGGTATGAGCGATACCGGTGCCGCCGATCAGCGGATGCTGCTCCGCAGCTTCAGCCAGCTTTTGCACCTTGCCTACGCGACGCAGGCGAGTAACGTGCCCTTGTCGATCCACCACCGCCAGGCCGGCGGAGTCATAGCCGCGATACTCCAGACGGCGCAAACCTTCCAGCAGTATCTCCGCGATATCACGTTGCGCTACCGCGCCAACAATTCCACACATAGTTTTATTCCTGACTCATGGCGCTCATGCGCCATTTGCGTTGTCATCTGACCTGATGATCCGACGTTGTCGGTTCCCCTGAGCCTTGTAGAGAGCGGGGTTATATACGCCTCATACTTCAGGCTGCCTGTGCGTTGGCTTTGCTCGCTCACGCCGGACGCTTACCTGAGTAAGCGTCCGGCAATGCACAGCATTGCTGCCTTCATGCAACCTGAATGATTTAGCGTTTTTTTATTTTTTCTTTACCGGGCGTTGCCAGCCCGGCTTCTGAATCTGTTCTTTACGGTTATAAACCAGCTCGCCAGCGGTCACATCTTTCATGATGGTGGTGCCGGCGGCAATGGTGGCGCCGCTGGCGACCGTGACCGGCGCCACCAGCTGCGTATCGGAGCCAACAAAGACGTCATCGCCGATAATCGTTTTCGATTTATTGGCGCCGTCATAGTTGCAGGTAATGGTGCCGGCGCCGATATTGACCCCGGAGCCGATCTCCGCGTCGCCCAGATAGCTGAGATGACCCGCTTTCGAGCCTTTGCCCAGCATCGCCTTTTTCATTTCCACGAAATTGCCGACGTGCGCCGCTTCGCCAAGCTGGCTGCCCGGACGTAAACGCGCAAAGGGGCCGACGGTGCAGTCTGCGGCCAGTTCGGCATCTTCAATCACGCTGTAGGGGCTGATTTCGCAACCGTCGCCGATAAAGCTGTTTTTAATTACGCAGCCCGCGCCGATCTTCACGTTACTGCCCAGCGTGACGCGACCTTCAAGGATAACGTTGCTGTCGATTTCGACGTCGCGGCCATGCTGCAACTCGCCGCGCAGATCGAAACGGGCCGGATCGCGCAACATAACGCCCGCCAGCAGAAGCTTCTCCGCCTGCTCGGCCTGATAAATACGCTCAAGCGTCGCCAGTTGCAGGCGGTTATTCACGCCTTCGGTTTCGCTAATGCGCGTCGGCTGTACGGTTTCGATGCGACGGCCTTCCGCCCAGGCAAGCGCGATGATATCGGTAATGTAATATTCGCCCTGCGCATTGTTGTTGTTCAGCTGGCTCAGCCAGCGTTTCAGATCGCCGCCGTTGGCCACCAGGATGCCGGTGTTAATCTCCTGAATCGCCAGCTGTTGCGGCGAAGCGTCTTTCTGCTCGACGATGCCGGTTACCAGGCCATTTTCACGCACGATGCGGCCGTAGCCGGTGGGATTGTCCAGCGTGACCGTCAGCAGGCCGATGCCGCCCTGCGGCTTCGCCGTACGCAGCCGCGCCAGCGTGTCCACGGTGATGAGCGGCACGTCGCCGTACAGCATCAGGATATCTTCATCATCGGCAAAGAAGGGCGCAGCCTGCTGCATCGCATGTCCTGTCCCTAACTGTTCAGCCTGTAAGACCCAGTTCAGCGCATCGTCGCGCAGCGCTGCCTTCAGCAGCTCGCCGCCGTGGCCGTAAACGAGGTTGATTGCGCGCGCGCCAAGCCCCTTCGCCGCATCAATAACGTGTTGAACCATAGGCTTTCCTGCCAGAGCGTGCAGGACTTTAGGAAGATCGGAATACATGCGGGTTCCCTTGCCGGCGGCAAGGATCACCACGCTCATTGCGCTATTAGACATGGCTATCCTGATTAAATTTTTACAGTTGAAAGTTAAACGGTTTCGCTGCGAGATTACTACATTTTTCTCATAACAAAATTAACCGGCTTTCGGTGAATCGTTGTCGCAAAGAATGCATTGAGTCTGGCGATAAATCCAACAAAAAAAGGCGCTTTTCAACGGCTTAATTTTAGCTGTGCAGCAAGAAGGGGAGAGGGCGGAGGAGATAAAAAATGCCAGCCCGTTAGGGCTGGCATGATGAACTGCTGTTAAGCCTGATTACATCGCTTTCTTGGTCAGTTCGATGACGCGCAGCTTCGCGATGGCTTTCGCCAGTTCGGCTGAAGCCTGAGCATAGTCCACATCTCCATGGGCTTTGTTGATATGCTCTTCCGCTTTGCGTTTCGCTTCCAGCGCGCGCGCTTCATCAAGGTCGGTACCGCGAATCGCCGTATCAGCCAGAACGGTAACCGAACCCGGCTGAACTTCCAGCACGCCGCCAGAGAGATAAATAAACTCTTCTTCGCCGTGCTGTTTAACGATACGCACCATACCAGGCTTAATGGCGGTCAGCAGCGGCGTGTGGCCAGGGAAAATCCCCAGCTCGCCTTCGCTGCCGGACACCTGAATTTTCTGCACCAGGCCGCTGAACATTTGCTGTTCCGCGCTGACAACATCCAGGTGATAAGTCATAGCCATAGTTAACCTCCCGGAAAACCGCCCCCTTATCCTTCAGGTCGCCAGCTGTCCCGCTTTCCCGAATCGCCGGTTAAAACAGACGATCCGGAATGAAGGCGCCGCAGCCTGAGGGACTCAGGGGAAATAATTACAGTTTCTTCGCTTTTTCCACGGCTTCTTCGATGGCGCCAACCATGTAGAAGGCCTGCTCTGGCAGGTGGTCGAATTCACCTTCCATAATGCCTTTAAAGCCACGGATGGTGTCTTTCAGCGGAACGTATTTGCCCGGAGAACCGGTGAATACTTCTGCCACGAAGAACGGCTGAGACAGGAAGCGCTGAATCTTACGGGCACGCGCCACCAGCAGTTTGTCGTCTTCAGACAGTTCGTCCATACCCAGGATGGCGATGATGTCTTTCAGTTCCTGGTAACGCTGCAGAATAGACTGCACGCCACGCGCGGTGTCGTAGTGCTCCTGACCAACAACCAGCGGGTCCAGCTGACGGCTGGTGGAGTCCAGCGGGTCAACGGCCGGGTAGATACCCAGAGACGCGATCTGACGGCTCAGCGTAACGGTTGAGTCGAGGTGGGCGAAGGTGGTCGCCGGAGACGGGTCAGTCAAGTCATCCGCAGGGACGTATACGGCCTGTACGGAGGTGATTGAACCGGTCTTGGTGGAGGTAATACGCTCCTGCAGCACGCCCATCTCTTCCGCCAGCGTCGGCTGATAGCCTACTGCGGACGGCATACGACCCAGCAGCGCGGAGACTTCGGTACCGGCCAGGGTGTAACGGTAGATGTTATCGATGAACAGCAGTACGTCGCGGCCTTCATCACGGAATTTTTCCGCCATGGTCAGGCCGGTCAGCGCCACGCGCAGACGGTTGCCCGGCGGCTCGTTCATCTGGCCGTAGACCAGCGCAACTTTGTCGATTACGTTGGAGTCGGTCATTTCGTGGTAGAAGTCGTTACCCTCACGAGTACGCTCGCCCACACCGGCGAATACCGAGTAACCTGAGTGCTCAGCCGCGATGTTACGGATCAGCTCCATCATGTTTACGGTTTTACCAACGCCCGCGCCGCCGAACAGACCGACTTTACCGCCCTTGGCGAACGGACACATCAGGTCGATAACCTTGATGCCGGTTTCCAGCAGTTCCTGGGAGTTGGACTGATCTTCGTAAGAAGGCGCCGCGCGGTGAATAGAGGCGATCTCTACTGCGCTGCCGTCTTCTTCTTTCAGCTCGCCTTTCATGTCGATCGGCTCACCCAGCACGTTCATGATACGGCCCAGGGTAGCTTTACCTACCGGCACCTGAATCGGCTTTTTAAGGTCGGTCACTTCCAGGCCACGCTTCAGGCCGTCAGACGTACCCATTGCGATGGTACGTACTACGCCGCCGCCCAGCTGCTGCTGCACTTCCAGCACCAGACGCGCATCACCATTTTTAACCTCAAGGGCGTTGTACACCTGCGGTACAGCGTCCTGAGGGAACTCGACGTCAACTACGGCGCCGATGATCTGGACAATCTTTCCAGTTGCCATCTTGAATCCTCTACCTAATTCGTTTCTACCCATCGTCATTGTCTAAGCGCGTAACGCTTAGCGGCGCTGCTGGCGGCGATTAGCCTCAGGCTGCCGCGACAATGACAGGGTATACCTGGTTAAACCGCGGAGGCCCCCGAGACGATCTCGGTAAGTTCCTGGGTGATGCTGGCCTGACGAGCCTTGTTGTAAACCAACTGCAGCTCTTTGATCAGGTTGCCGCCGTTGTCGGTCGCCGCTTTCATCGCCACCATACGCGCGGCCTGTTCGCTGGCCAGGTTTTCCACAACACCCTGATAAACCTGAGATTCGACATAACGACGCAGCAGGGTGTCCAGCAGCGATTTCGGATCAGGTTCGTACAGGTAATCCCAGGTTTTTCTCTTCAACTCTTCTTCCCCTTCCGCTGGCGGTAACGGCAGCAGTTGGGTGATAGTTGGAGTCTGGGACATGGTGTTGTTAAATTTGTTGCTGACCACATACAGCTTGTCGAGACGACCTTCGTCATACGCCTGCAGCATGACCTTCACCGGGCCGATCAGTTCGGACAGGGAAGGGTTATCTCCCATGCCGGTAACCTGCGCCACGACGTTGCCGCCTACAGAACCGAAGAAAGCCAGCCCCTTGGAACCGATAATCGCCAGATCGCTCTGAACGCCTTTGTCGGACCAGGTTTTCATCTCTGCCAGCAATTTTTTGAACAGGTTAATGTTCAAACCACCACAAAGCCCGCGGTCGGTAGAAACGACCAAATAGCCGACGCGCTTAACGTCGCGCTCTTCCAGGTAAGGGTGCTTGTATTCCAGATTACCCAGCGCAATGTGACCAATCACTTTGCGCATGGTATCTGCATACGGACGGCTGGCCGCCATGCGTTCCTGCGTTTTACGCATTTTGGAGGCGGCGACCATTTCCATCGCTTTAGTGATTTTCTGCGTATTTTTTACGCTTCCAATCTTGTTACGTATCTCTTTTGCGCCGGCCATTAGCTTCTCCTCAAAGCCTTGCGGCCTGCCTTTTCAGACAAGCCGCCAGACATTACCAGGACTGGGTTGCTTTAAACGTTTCGAGGAGGCCTTTCAGCTTCTCTTCGATTTCGTTGTTGTAGTTACCAGTTTGGTTGATTTCCTGCATCAGCTCAGCGTGTTCGCGATCGGCATACGCCAGCAGCGCAGCTTCGAAGCTACCGATTTTCGCCAGCTCGACGTCGTTCAGGTAACCACGTTCGGCAGCGAACAGCACCAGACCCTGTTGGGCGACGGACATCGGCGCATACTGTTTCTGCTTCAGCAGCTCAGTCACTTTCTGACCGTGGCTCAGCTGCTTGCGGGTCGCGTCGTCCAGGTCGGAAGCGAACTGAGAGAACGCAGCCAGTTCACGATACTGCGCCAGCGCAGTACGGATGCCGCCGGACAGTTTTTTCACGATCTTGGTCTGTGCGGCGCCACCAACACGGGATACGGAGATACCCGGGTTAACGGCCGGACGGATGCCGGAGTTGAACAGGTTAGATTCCAGGAAGATCTGACCATCGGTAATCGAGATTACGTTGGTCGGAACGAACGCGGAAACGTCACCCGCCTGCGTTTCGATGATCGGCAGGGCGGTCAGTGAGCCGGTTTTACCTTTCACTTCACCTTTGGTAAACGCTTCAACATATTCAGCGTTTACGCGGGAGGCGCGCTCCAGCAGGCGAGAGTGGAGATAGAACACGTCGCCAGGAAACGCTTCACGGCCCGGCGGACGGCGCAGCAGCAGAGAAATCTGACGGTAAGCAACGGCCTGTTTGGACAGGTCATCGTATACGATCAGCGCGTCTTCGCCGCGGTCGCGGAAGTATTCGCCCATCGCGCAGCCGGCGTACGGCGCCAGGTATTGCAGCGCAGCGGATTCAGAAGCGGACGCCACCACGACGATGGTGTTCGCCAGCGCGCCATGCTCTTCCAGCTTGCGCACCACGTTAGCGATGGTAGACGCTTTCTGGCCGATAGCGACGTATACGCATTTGATGCCGGAGTCGCGCTGGTTGATGATGGCGTCGATAGCCAGAGCGGTTTTACCGGTCTGACGGTCGCCGATGATCAGCTCACGCTGGCCGCGACCGATTGGAATCATCGCATCGACAGATTTGTAGCCCGTCTGAACCGGCTCATCAACGGATTGACGATCGATAACGCCCGGCGCGATAACTTCAACCGGAGAGAAACCGTCATGCTCAACCGGACCTTTACCGTCGATAGCTTCACCCAGGGTGTTCACTACGCGGCCCAGCAGGCCGCGGCCAACCGGAACTTCCAGGATACGGCCGGTGCATTTCACTTTCATGCCTTCGGCGAGGTCAGCATACGGACCCATCACCACCGCACCTACGGAGTCGCGCTCCAGGTTCAGGGCGATAGCGTAGCGGTTGCCCGGCAGCGCGATCATCTCACCCTGCATCACATCGGCCAGGCCGTGTACGCGGATGATGCCGTCGCTGACGGAAACGATAGTACCTTCATTGTGAGCTTCGCTCACGACATTGAACTGAGCAATGCGCTGCTTGATCAGTTCGCTGATTTCGGTGGAATTCAGTTGCATATGCTCCAGTCCCCTTAAGACTGCAAGACGTCTGCGAGACGTTCAAGACGGCCGCGTACGCTACCATCAATGACCATATCACCCGCCTGGATGATAACGCCTGCCATTACAGACTTATCGATTTTGCAATTCAGCTTAACTTTGCGTGACAGACGCTTTTCCATTGCGGCGCTGATTTTCGTCAGCTGCTCGTCGCTCAGCGCACTGGCAGAGATGACATCAACTTCAGCGGTTGCCTCCCAGGCGTCACGCAGTTGAATGTATTGCTCCAGTACTGCCGGCAGCGCGGACAAACGTCCGTTTTCCGCCATAACCTTGATAAGGTTCTGACCTGCTTCGTCGAGTTGGTCACCACAGACTGCGATGAACGAGGCAGATAAGGTTTCCGGCGCCAACGCGCCGGAAACCAATTCGGCCATCTGTTCGTTGCGAGCGACTTCTGCAGCGAACGTCAGCATTTGCTGCCAACGGTCGATGCTTTGATGCTCAACGGCAAAGTCAAAAGCTGCTTTGGCGTAGGGGCGAGCTACAGTAATCAGTTCAGACATCAGCCCCTCCCTCCTTACAGTTCAGCGACCAGTTTATCTACGATGTCGCTGTTAGCAGCTTCATCCACGGAACGTTCGATGATTTTCTCGGCGCCGGCCACAGCCAGCATCGCGACTTGCTTACGCAACTCTTCACGCGCACGTTTACGCTCGGCTTCAATTTCCGCCTGCGCCTGTGCCACGATCTTGTTACGTTCCTGCTCAGCTTCAGCTTTCACTTCGTCCAGGATCTGAGCGCGGCGTTTGTTCGCCTGCTCGATGATGACCTGAGCTTCTTCTTTCGCTTTTTTCAGCTGGTCGGTCGCAGTTGCCTGTGCGAGATCCAAATCTTTTTTGGCGCGTTCTGCAGAAGCAAGGCCTTCAGCGACTTCTTTCTGGCGCTTTTCGATGGCAGCCATAATCGGCGGCCATACGTACTTCATGCAGAACAGGACAAACAGGACGAACGCGATGGCCTGGCCGAGGATTGTTGCGTTAAGGTTCACAGCACAATGCCTCTCGTTAAGTTAACTTACTCTGCCGTTATCGAAGACAACCCGCAGAATCCGCTCATCGTCTGACGTTTACCACGTCAGGCCGATGAACTCTTGTTTGGCCTTGTCGCTTAACCTGCGACGGCAAACATCACGTACAGACCCAGACCTACAGCGATCATCGGGATAGCATCCACCAGACCCATAACAACAAAGAACTGCGTACGCAGCAGAGGGATCAGATCCGGTTGACGCGCGGCGCCTTCCAGGAATTTACCTCCGAGGATGCCGATACCGATCGCAGCACCGATTGCCGCCAGGCCCATCATCACAGCGGCAGCCATGTACAGCAGATCCATATTCAGGTTTTCCATGACAGTCTCCAGTTTGTTTCAGTTAAAACGCAGTAGTGTGAATAAAAAATCAATGTTCTTCGGATGCCATCGACAGATAGACAATCGTCAAGACCATGAAAATGAAAGCCTGCAGCGAAATGATCAGGATGTGGAAAATGGCCCAAGGCACACTCAGAACCCACTGTGACCACCACGGCAACAGACCCGCAATCAGGATAAAGATCAGTTCACCCGCATACATGTTGCCGAACAGTCGCAGACCGAGAGAAACCGGTTTGGACAGCAGGCTCACGCCTTCCAGAATCAGGTTGATAGGAATGAACAGCGGATGATTAAAGGGTTGCAGGGTAAGCTCTTTAGCGAAACCACCAACACCTTTCATTTTGAAGCTGTAGAACAGAATCAAAATAAAGACGCCCAGCGCCATGGAGAGCGTAACGTTAACGTCAGCGGACGGCACAACGCGCAGCGCAGGCAGACCAAAGACATGCTCACCGATATATGGCAGAAAATCGATTGGCAGCAGATCCATAAAGTTCATCAGGAAGACCCAGACGAAAATGGTCAGCGCCAGCGGGGCGATAAGTTTGCTTTTACCGTGGTACATATCGCGGACGTTTCCGTCAACGAAGCCGACCACCAGCTCAATAGCTGCCTGTAATTTCCCCGGAACGCCGCTGGTGACGCTGTTGGCCACTTTACGGAACAGCACCAGGAAAATCAGACCCAGCACCACGGAGAAAAACATGGAATCAATATTTAATACCCAAAACGTCGCCGGAGCGTCGTGCGGATTCACCAGCTCGAAAGTACGCAGGTCCAACTGAAGGTTGTTCAGGTGGTGACCTATGTAATCTTGCGGAGTAGAGATTTCTCCTGCAGCCATGATGCCTCTTACCCTTTGTTGTTAATTACAGCCGGTGCCACAATCTGAACCACCAGCACCGATAACCAGGTCAGCCCGACCGGCACGAACACCGCATCAAGCACGCCCAGCGCCAGAATGAGCAAAACAATGGTGACAAACACTTTCAGCGCTTCGCCGAGCGCGAAGCTCCAGGCAATACGCCCTTTAGCAGGTGCTTGCGCGCCCAGGCGCCAGGCCAAAATCACGAACAACACGTTTGGCAGCCAGGCTGCCAGTCCACCTGCGATGGCAGATGCGCCCCAGCTGATATCTTTAAGGGCAAAACAGAGCGCGCCGATAACGAGCAAAGTCGCCAGCTGCCACAGCAGCACGGTCCGGGCTAATTTCACACTGTAAAGAGACACTGACATGACGCTGAAACTCTCCTGCCCCGATCGAGGTATGTCGCGTGTCGTATAAAACTGCCTTTGCTCTTTTGAGTCAAGCAGCAAAAAACGAGCAAATTATACGGGCCGCACCTGCGATTTCAATCGATAAGTAGCGAAAAGGTGAACAATTATTTAAATTTCTTTCGACAGCCCTATTTTTTAAAACTCGTTGACGAAGGTAACCGGAAGCCTGATACAACAATTCCGTCAACTTTGTGCTCATAAAGCGTGCGATAGATCACAATTCGTTAATATCCTGCTGATATATCG
>NZ_JANION010000060.1:0-25008 GCF_024610815.1 Mixta sp. | reverse complement strand
CTGCACCATTTCGTCGAGCTTGCCGATCGCCAGATGCACGCCCTGAATGCCGCGCAGCTGCGTTTCGCTGGCGTGGGTGATGCTCTCCATAATATCGGAGACGCTGGCGACGCTGCTGACGATATTGGTCATGCTTTCGCCCGCCATACGCACGTAGCGCGAACCGGCCGCCACGCTCTCCGTGGTGCTGTCGATCAGGGTTTTGATCTCTTTCGCCGCCTGGGCGCTGCGCTGCGCCAGATTACGCACCTCGCCCGCCACTACCGCGAAACCGCGCCCCTGTTCGCCCGCCCGCGCCGCTTCCACCGCCGCGTTCAGCGCCAGAATATTGGTCTGGAAAGCGATGCCGTCGATCACGCTGATAATATCGCCGATTTTACCGGAGGCCTGTTCGATCGTCTCCATGGTGGCGATCACGCTGGAGACCACCTCGCCGCCGCGCCGAGCGGCCTCGGACGCCGAGGCCGCCTGCTGATTGGCCTGCATCGCCGACTGGGTAGAGTCGGTCACCGAATGACTGATGGCGTCCATGGCGCTCACCGTCTCGCGCAGGTTGTTGGCCGCCTGTTCGGTGCGCCCGGAGAGATCGGCGTTGCCGCTGGCGATCTCATTGGCCGCGACCTGCACCGAGGCGCTGGCGTCGCGCAGCTGCGTCATCACCGTCGCCAGCTTGTCGGTAAAGGCGTTAAAGGCGCTGGCGATCTGCGACACCTCATCATGACCGGTTACCGGCAGGCGTTGGGTCAGATCGTCGTCGCCGGAGCTGATGGCGCGCATCGCATCGCGAATAGAGATCAGGCGGCGCATCAGCGCGCCGATCAGCAGGCCGATGATCAGCGCCGCGACCACGACCAGCAGCACCAGCGATACCGCCGAGGTGGAGAGCAGGGAGCGCATCCCGGCGGAGGCTTCATTTTTATCCAACGCCACCACCAGATACCAGTCGGTGCCGTTGACCGGCTTCGCCAGCAGCAGCTTATCCACACCGTTAAGACGTGCCGTCATCGGCTTCTGGCTTGCCAGCAGAGCGGGCACGTCAAGGTCGGGCAGCAGGTTTTTCACCGGCTTCAGCGCCATGCCAGCATCGCTGGTGGTGACGATGGTGCCGTTTTTATCAATCAGCAGGCCGCTGCTGGCGGGCGTCGGCCGGATCGCGCCGACGTTCGCCACCACGCTGTCCATCGCCACGTCGCCTGACAGTACCGCCTGCAATGTACCGTTCTGCACGACCGGCACGGCAAAGGCGACCACCAGCTTGCCGCTGGCGACATCGATATAGGGCGGCGTCACGATCGGTTTGCCCGCCGCCTGCGCCTGCAAATACCACGGACGGCCGGTCGGATCGAAATCGGGCGGAATGCCCGCCGCCTCGGAGAACTTCGCCACTTTGCTGGCATAGCCGGCATAGACGTTGGTAAAGCCGCCCGCCGCGGCGATCTGCTTAAAGGCGGGCACCGGATCGGCGCTGAGCGCTACCGGCGTTAGCGAGGCGATCATCGTCGACTTGCTGCTTACCCATTCGGCAATCGCCGCGTCATGGCTGTTGGTGACCGCTTCCAGCGTATCGGTAATCGCCTGCTGGTTATATTTTTCCGCCACCAGATAGTTGAGCGTGGTGTTGATGATAAGCGCCACCACCACGCTGGCAGTAGTAATGGCGACGAGACGAGCGCGTATTGAAGAGAGCATGGTGAAGCCTCATGTCACAGGGTTTTACCTGATATCGGTCGATAGTGAAGCCAACTTGAGGCAAACATGCCGGATATAAGTAAATGTTATCGCTGCGTCACAACGTTAAGTGGCACGCACTTTGCTTAATCTGAATCATCAGGGCAACGGAGCAAAAGATGATGAATACCATGGGGTACGCCAGGCGTTATCTGTCGGCGTCGCGTGAAAGCGAGCTTTCCGCCCTGCGGGAATTGCTGACCAGCGGCGCGTTGCTGAGCGGCATCAGCGCGCTGATCCATGCATTACAGCGCGAACGCGGCGCCTCGACGCTCTGGCTCTGCGCTGAAGCGAGCCTGACGGCAGAAGCGCTAACCGCGCGTCGGCAGGAGGCGGACCAGGCGCTGGCCGCGATGATCGACCTGCTGCCGACGCCGCAGCGGCGCGCCGACGGCAGCCGATTTTACAACCGCGCGGCGCTGGCGCTGCATGCATTGAGCGGGCTGTCGACGCTGCGCGCGCAGGTGCGCCAGCGCCAGCTGCCGCACGCGGAGGCGATGCAGCAGTTCAGCGAAATTATCCGCCATCTGCTGCACCTGATTGTCGAGGCGGCGGACACCGCCAGCGACCCGCAGATGTCGCACGCGCTGCTGGCGCTGTTCAGCTTTATGCAGGGCAAAGAGCTGGCCGGTCAGGAGCGCGCGCTCGGCGCGGCAGGGTTCGCCGCCGGTACGTTCAGCCGCACGGCGCAGCGGCAGTTGATCGCGCTGCTGGAGGGCCAGGATCGCAGCTTCGCCACCTTCGTTCAGTTCGCTGACGACGACAGCCTGCGGGCATGGCGCGCCGTGGCCGAAGCGGGACAGGAGATTGAAAAGCTGCGGCGCATCGCCTGCGGCGGCATGACGACGCGCGGCGTCGAGGCGCAGCGCTGGTTCCGCCTGCTGAGCGAACGGCTTGATGCGATGAAGCAGATTGAAGAGCGTCTGGAACAGCGGATTCTGATCGTCTGCCGCCGCTGCATCGAAAGGATCGACCAGGCGGAAGACGACGACTGGCCCACTGCGCACGTCGGGCTGGGCTACAGCCTCTACGTGGCGGCCGCACCCTGGCTGGAGGAGGGCGACGGCGCGCTGGATGCGGGCGGCGTCGCGCCGCAGCTGAGCCGCTCGCTGCTGACGATGCTGGAACAGCAGGCGCAGCGGCTACAGGCGCAGAGCGACGAGCTGGCGGCGATGCGCGTCGCGCTGACGCAGCGTAAAGAGATCGAGCGCGCCAAAGCGCTGTTGATGCAGCATCACCAGTGTGATGAGGAGCAGGCGTGGCATACGCTGCGCAAAATGGCGATGAATCAAAATAAACGGGTCTGGGAGATCGCGCAGGCGCTGGTGGCGGTCTCTTCCGCTTTTTCGTTAACTCAAAAGAGTTAGCTGCACAAACAATGTGCGTCCGCTGTGCCACGAAAGTGCGCCAGAAGACGACAGCGGCGGCAAAGCGCGCGCTGTAGGCCTGAAAAAGCTGGCACGCGGTTTGCAACCTCATGAAGACACTATGTGCATTTGTTTCGCCAACGGCGGTGAGATGAGTGCTTTGGATAAAGGCGTCCGGTCGCAGGGTTCAGGCTCTGCGGCGGACGCCTTTTTTTATTCCTTTTGCTGGAGCCACTGAATGAGCAACGCGGATTTTATGTCGTCACGCCGCCGCTTTCTGATTGGCGGCGCTTTTGCGGCGGGCGGGCTGCTGATGCCGGGATTGCGCAACGCGGTATGGGCCGCTGGTTCCGACGCGCCGGAAAAGCGGTCGCTGCGCGTCGGCTTTATCCCGTTGACCGACTGCGCGCCGCTGGTTATGGCGGCGCTGAAGGGCTTTGATAAAAAACATGGCGTCAGCCTGCAGCTGTCGAAAGAGGCGAGCTGGGCGGCGGTGCGCGACAAGCTGGCCTCCGGCGAGCTGGATGCGGCCCATGCGCTCTACGGCATGATCTACGGGCTGCATCTTGGCATCGCCGGGCCGCAGCGGGCGATGGCCAATCTGATGACGCTCAACAACAACGGCCAGGCGATCACCCTGTCGAACCAGTTAAAGGCGCAGGGCGTCACCGACGGTGCAGCGCTGCAAAAGCGCGTCGCCGCCAGCGAGCCGGGCAGCTATCGCTTCGCCCACACCTTTCCGACCGGCACCCACGCAATGTGGCTCTATTACTGGCTCGCCAGCGTCGGCATCGATCCGTTTCGCCAACTGCGTCTGCTGGTGGTGCCGCCGCCGCAGATGGTGATGAACATGAAGATCGGCAATATGAGCGGCTTCTGCGTCGGCGAGCCGTGGAATCAGCGCGCCATCAGCGACAACGTCGGCTATACCGTCGTCACCAGCCAGCAGGTTTGGCCCGATCACCCCGAAAAGATCCTCGCCACCCGCGCGCAGTGGGTCGGCGAGAACCCAAACAGCGCGCGCGCCCTGACCGCCGCGGTGCTGGAGGCGGCGCGCTGGATAGACGCTTCCGAGGCCAACCGGCGCGAAACGGCGCAGGTCATCGCCGGGCGCGCCTTTCTCAACACCAAAGCGGAAACCATTACCGGGCGCATGCTCGGCCACTATCAGGATGGATTGGGGCGACGCTGGCAGGACGCGCACGGGCTGCGCTTTTTCCACGACGGCGCGGTCAACTATCCCTGGCTCTCCGACGGCATCTGGTTTCTCACCCAGTTTCAGCGCTGGGGCCTGCTGAAGCAGCAGCCCGACTATCTGGCGGTGGCGCGCGCCATCAACCGCACCGACATCTACCGCCAGGCCGCCAGCGCGGTGGGCAATATCGCCGTGCCGCAGAGCGAAATGCGCAGCAGCACCCTGATCGACGGCAGAGTCTGGGATGGCAGCGATCCTGCCGCCTGGGCCACCGGTTTCGCCATTAAACGCTGAGGAACGCCGCATGAAAAATGAAGCTCAGATCGTCCCCCTGACCAGCGAACCGACGCGTCGCGCGGCGCCGGTGATAGCGCTGCCGCCCGCGCCGCCGCGTCCGCGTCGCCGCGACAGATCCCTGAAACCGTTGCTGCGGCGGCTAATCCCGCTCGGCTGCGGCCTGCTGCTGCTGCTGACCGTCTGGCAGATCGCCGCGATGAGCAGCAGCGGCTTTCCCACGCCGCTGAAAACCTGGCAGGCGGCGCTGCCGCTGTTCGCCGATCCCTTTTATGACGGCGGTCCGAACGATCGCGGCATCGGCTGGAATGTGATCGCGTCGCTGACGCGCGTGGCGGTCGGCTTCGGCCTGGCGGCGCTGGTGGGCATTCCGATGGGCTTTTTGATTGGGCGCTTTCGCTTTCTCGCCGACATGTTCAACCCGTTGATCGCGCTGCTGCGTCCGGTCAGCCCGCTCGCCTGGCTGCCGATCGGCCTGCTGCTGTTTCAGCGTGCCGAGCCCGCCTCAAGCTGGACCATTTTTATCTGTTCCATCTGGCCGATGATCATCAACACCGCCGAGGGCGTGCGGCGCATCCCGCAGGATTACCTCAACGTGGCGCGGGTGCTGAACCTGCCGGAGTGGACGGTGATGCGCAAAATCCTGTTGCCGGCGGTGCTGCCGGCGATATTGACCGGCGTGCGACTGTCGATCGGTATCGCCTGGCTGGTGATCGTCGCCGCCGAGATGCTCACCGGCGGCATGGGCATCGGCTTCTGGATCTGGAACGAGTGGAACAACCTCAACGTGGAACACATTCTGATCGCCATCTTCATTATCGGCGCGGTGGGCCTGCTGCTGGAGCAGGGGCTGATGCTGCTGGCGCGTCGTTTCAACTGGGATAAATAGGGGGCCGCACATGCAACACATTCTACAGGTGCAAAACGTCAGCCAGCGCTTTACCACCAGCGAGGGCGAATTTCTGGCGCTGGACCGCGTATCGTTCGATGTGCGCATTGGCGAAACCATCAGTCTGATCGGTCACTCCGGCTGCGGTAAGTCGACGCTGCTGAACCTGATCGCCGGTCTGACGCTGCCCAGCGAGGGCGTGCTGCTGTGCGACAACCGCGAAATCGCCGGGCCGGGGCCGGAGCGGGCGGTGGTGTTTCAGAACCACTCGCTGCTGCCGTGGCTGACGGCGCACGAGAACGTGGCGCTGGCGGTGGATCAGTTGTTTAAGCAGAGCATGAGCCGCGCGGAACGGCAGGAGTGGATCGCGCATAACCTGGCGCGCGTGCAGATGAGCCACGCGAGCCATAAGCGGCCCGGCGAGCTGTCGGGCGGCATGAAGCAGCGCGTCGGCATTGCGCGCGCGCTTGCGATGAAGCCGCGCGTTCTGCTGATGGATGAGCCGTTCGGCGCGCTGGACGCCCTGACACGCGCCCACTTGCAGGAGAGCGTGATGCGCATCCAGCAGGAGCTGAACACCACCATTGTGCTGATCACCCATGACGTCGATGAGGCGGTGCTGCTGTCGGATCGCGTGCTGATGATGACCAACGGCCCGGCGGCCACGCTGGGAGAAACGCTGACCATCGATCTGCCGCGTCCGCGTTCGCGCGTGGCGCTGGCGGATAATGCGCGCTATCACCAGCTGCGTCAGCAAATCCTGCATTTCCTCTATGAGAAGCAGAGCCATGCGGCCTGAGGAGCGGCAGATGCCTGAAGAACTGGTGATTATCGGCAACGGCATGGCGGCGACGCGACTGCGGGAGCGGCTGCTGACGCTGGCGCCCGAACGCTGGCGCATCACGGTTATTGGCCGTGAGGCGCAGGCGAGCTACAACCGCATTCAGCTGTCGCCGGTGCTGAGCGGTGAAAAGCCGTTTCACGCTGCGCTGCTGCGGACGCCGGACGAAGATGCGCGGCAGGGCGTGACGCTGCTGCTGGGGGAAAGCGTGCTGGCGATTGACATCCGACTGCGCACGCTCACCACCGACCGTCGCCGCCTGCGCTGGGATCATCTGGTGTTCGCCACCGGCGCCGAGCCGACGCTGCCCGCCATTCCCGGCGTCGCGCAGCCGCACGTCGGCGGGTTTCGCACCCTGCGGGACGTAGAGCGCATGCTGAGCATTCCTGGGCCGGTGGTGGTGCTGGGCGGCGGGCTACTCGGCATCGAGGCGGCGGCGGCGCTGCGCCTGCGCGGACGCGAAGTCACGCTGGTGCATCGTCACGGCTGGCTGCTGGATCGCCAGCTGGACGCCGCCGCAGGCGACCTACTGGCGCAGGCGCTACAGCGGCGCGGCATTGTTTGTCGGCTGGGCGAGAGCATGGCAAAGATAGATATTGACAGCGTCACTTTAACCAGCGGCGATCGGCTGACGGCGGCACAGGTGTTGATCGCCATCGGCATCACGCCAGCGGCCGCGCTGGCGCGCGCGGCAGGCGTTCCCTGCGGACGCGGCATCCTGACGGATCGCCAGCTGCGCAGCGCCGTGCCTGGGGTATCGGCGCTGGGCGAATGTTGTGAAATCGACGGCGAGACCTTTGGACTGGTAGCGCCCTGTCTGGCGCAGGCAGAGGTGCTGGCGCATCGACTGGCGGGCCTGGCGACGGCGGATTTTCACTACCGGCCGCCGGGGACGCGGCTTAAGGTCACCGGCATCGATATTTTCAGCGCGGGTGAAACCAACGATGCGCCGGGCAGCCGCGTGCTGACCGCCCTCGATCCGCTCAGCCAGCGCTATCGACGGTTGACGCTGCGCGACGGTCGTCTGTCCGGCGTCATCCTGTACGGCGATACTTCAGCGGCGGGGCCGCTGCTGCAAAAACTGCAACGCGGCGCGGCGGTGGACGCCTCCACGCTATTTGATTTCGATAACGATGGGCAGCCTGAGGCTGTGGAGAGTAAAACGATGAGCAAACCGGTTCTGGTGGTGATTGGTCACGGCATGGTTGGCCACTATTTTCTTGAACAGCTGGTGCAAAAAGAGCTGCATCTGCGCTATCACATCGTGGTGTATGGTGAAGAGCGGCACAGCGCCTATGACCGCGTTCATCTCTCCGACTACTTCTCCGGTCGCGACGCTCAGGCGCTGTCGCTGGTCAGCGAAAATTTCTTTGCCGAACACGGTATTGAGTTACGTTGTCACGAAAAGGTTATCGCCATCGATCGTCAGCGCCGCTGCGTGCGTGATGAAAAAGGCCGCGAAATGGCCTGGGATCGGCTGGTGTTGGCCACCGGCTCTTACGCCTTCGTGCCGCCGATCCCCGGCCGCGAGGCGCAAAACTGCTTTGTCTATCGCACGCTGGACGACCTCGACGCGATTAAAGCGCGAGCGGCACACGCGCGAAGCGGCGTGGTGATCGGCGGCGGCCTGCTGGGGCTGGAGGCGGCGAACGCGCTGCGGATGCTGGGGCTGGAAACGCACGTAGTGGAATTCGCGCCGCGCCTGATGGCGGTGCAGCTGGACGAAGGCGGCGCGCAAATGCTGCGGCGTAAGATAGAAGCGCTGGGCGTGACGGTGCATACCCAGACCGAAACGCGCCAGATCGAACCGCAGGCGGACGGCTCCCTGCTGCTGCGCTTCGCCGACGGCGCGACGCTGCAAAGCGACCTGGTGCTGTTTTCCGCCGGCATTCGTCCACGCGACGACCTGGCGCGCGCCGCCGGCCTGGCGCTGGGGACTCGCGGCGGCATCGTTATCGACGACAGCTGTCTCACCAGCGATCCGGCGATTGCGGCGATCGGCGAATGCGCGATCTGGCAGGGGCAGATTTTCGGTCTGGTGGCGCCGGGATATCAGATGGCGCGCGTGCTCGCCAGCAACCTGGCGCAGCAGCCCGCCGCCTTCAGCGGCGCCGATATGAGCACCAAACTGAAGCTGCTGGGCGTGGAGGTGGCGTCGCTGGGCGATGCGCACGGGCGCAGCGCAGGCTGTCAGAGCTATCTCTGGACCAACGGTCCGCAGGAAATTTACAAGAAAATCGTTGTTTCCGCCGACGGCAAAACGCTGCTGGGCGCGGTGCTGGTGGGCGACAGCAGCGAATACAGCGAACTGCAACAGATGATGCTGAACGGCATCGCGCTGCCGCCGCAGCCGGAAAGCCTGATCCTGCCGCGCAGCGCCGATGCGCCGACCAGAGCATTGGGCGTGGCGGCGCTGCCGGATACGGCGCAGATCTGCTCCTGCCATAACGTCAGCAAAGGCGATATCTGCCAGGCGGTCAGCGCGGGATGCGGCGATATGGCGTCGCTGAAAAGCTGCACCAAAGCCGCCACCGGCTGCGGCGGATGCAGCGCGCTGGTGAAGCAGGTGATGGAACATCAGCTGGCGGCGCAGGGCGTCGAAGTGAAAAAGGATATTTGCGAGCATTTCGCCTTCTCCCGACAAGAGCTCTATCACCTGGTGCGCGTCGGCAATATCAAAACCTTCGACGCGCTGCTGGCGAAGCATGGACGCGGCCACGGCTGTGAAATCTGCAAGCCGCTGGCGGCGTCGCTGTTCGCCTCCTGCTGGAACGAATATCTGCTGAAGCCGCAGCATCTGCCGTTACAGGAGACGAACGATCGCTACTTCGCCAATATCCAGAAGGACGGCAGCTACTCGGTGGTGCCGCGCATTCCCGGCGGCGAGATCACTCCGCAGGGACTGATCGCCATCGGCCAGATCGCCGAACGCTTTAACCTCTACAGCAAAATCACCGGCGGTCAGCGCATCGACCTGTTCGGCGCGTCGCTCGACAAGCTGCCCGCCATCTGGCAGGCGCTGCTCGACGCCGGTTTCGAAACCGGCCACGCCTACGGCAAATCGCTGCGCACGGTGAAATCGTGCGTCGGCAGCAGCTGGTGCCGCTACGGCGTGCAGGACTCCACCGCTTTCGCCATCCGGCTGGAGAACCGCTACAAGGGGCTGCGCGCGCCGCACAAAATTAAAATGGCGGTTTCCGGCTGCACCCGCGAATGCGCTGAGGCGCAGAGTAAAGATATCGGCGTGATCGCCACCGAGAAGGGCTGGAACCTCTATGTCTGCGGCAACGGCGGCATGAAGCCGCGCCACGCCGATCTCTTCGCCAGCGATCTCGACGATGAAACGCTGATTCGCTATGTCGATCGCCTGCTGATGTTCTACATCCGCACCGCCGATCGCCTGCAACGCACCAGCGTCTGGATGGATAACCTCGAAGGCGGGCTGGCGTATCTGCGCGAAGTGGTGATCGGCGACAGCCTCGGCATCTGCGCCGAGCTGGAACGCGAAATGCAGCAGGTGGTGGAGAGCTGGCAGTGCGAATGGCGCACCACGCTCGCCTCGCCGGACCGGTTACAGCTGTTCCGCGCCACCGTCAACGACGAGCGCCCGGATGAAACCCTGCGCTGGCGTGAGGAGCGCGGCCAGATCCGGCCTGCGGGCGCGCCGCGCGTCAACGCGCCGTCGCTGCCCGCCGAACCCTGGAGTGATATCTGCGCGCTGGAGGCGATTCCGCCTCAGGCGGGCATCGGCGCCCGGCTTGGGACGCAGCGCATCGCGCTGTTCCGCTTTGACGACCGGGTTTACGCCCTTGACGACCGCGAGCCGGAGAGCGACGCCAGCGTGATGTCGCGCGGGCTGCTGGGCGATGTGGCGGGCGAGGCGATCGTCATTTCGCCGCTCTATAAACAACGCTTCCGCCTGCGCGACGGCATGGCGCTCGACAGAGATGATTTACAACTGCGCTGTTGGCCGGTGCGCATCGTCGGCGGGCGGGTGCTGGTCGCCAGCGCGCCGCTGGCGGTGGAAGACCTGCGCGTGGCGGAGGCGTCATGAAAACCACCTGTCCTTACTGCGGCGTCGGCTGCGGCGTGGAGGCGAAGCGGGAGGGCGAAAGCTGGCGCGTCAGCGGCGACGGCGACCATCCGGCCAACGCGGGCCGCCTCTGCGTGAAAGGCGCGGCGCTGGCGGAGACGCTGACGCCGTCGGGGCGGCTGCTCTGGCCGCTGGTCGCCGGACGGCGCGTCCCCTGGGAAAGGGCGCTGGATGAGGTCGCTCAGCGGCTGCGCGCCATTATTGCGCAGCATGGCCCGGATGCCGTCGCCTTTTACGCCTCCGGTCAGCTGCTGACCGAGGATTACTACGTCGCCAATAAGCTGATGAAAGGCTTTATCGGCAGCGGCAATATCGACACCAACTCCCGGCTCTGCATGGCCTCGGCAGTCAGCGGCTACAAACGCGCGCTGGGCGCCGATGCGGTGCCTTGCTGCTATGACGACTTCGATCGCGCCGATCTTATCGTGCTGATGGGTTCGAATGCCGCCTGGACGCATCCGGTGGCGTTTCAGCGGCTGGTTCAGGCGAAACGGCTTAATCCGGCGCTGCGCGTGGTGGTCATCGATCCGCGCCGC
Organism: Mixta sp.; assembly: GCF_024610815.1. Classification (NCBI taxonomy): domain Bacteria; kingdom Pseudomonadati; phylum Pseudomonadota; class Gammaproteobacteria; order Enterobacterales; family Erwiniaceae; genus Mixta; species Mixta sp. The sequence goes on along the minus strand of NZ_JANION010000060.1, from coordinate 14,065 downwards.
AGCGCCAGCTGCGATCTGGCCGACCTGCATCTGCCGCTTACGCCCGGCAGCGACGGCGCGCTGTGTAACGGTCTGCTGCGCTGGCTGGAGGTGCACGGCGGCGGCGACAAATCCATGTTGCCGCATCTTGCCCAGGTGGAGGAGACGCTGGCCGCCGCCGCGCCCTGGACGCCGGAGCGGGTGGCCGCCGCCTGTCAGCTGCCGCTGGCGCAGGTCGAGCAGTTTTACCGTCTCTTCGCTGACAGCGAACGGACGCTGACGCTCTGGTGCATGGGCATCAATCAATCCGCCAGCGGCAGCGACAAGTGCAACGCCATTCTTAACGCGCATCTCTACAGTGGCAAAATCGGTAAGCCGGGCTGCGGGCCCTTTTCACTGACCGGCCAGCCCAACGCCATGGGCGGACGCGAGGTGGGCGGCCTGGCGAACCAGCTGGCGGCGCATATGGATTTCACCCCGGAAAATGTCGATCGTCTGCGGCGTTTCTGGCGCAGCGATCGCGTGGCGACCGCGCCGGGGCTGAAGGCGGTCGATCTGTTTCAGGCCATCGGCCGCGGCGAGGTGAAGGCGGTCTGGATCATGGGCACCAATCCGGCGGTGTCGCTGCCCGACGGTCACGCCGTGGCGCAGGCGCTGCGGCGCTGCGAGCTGGTGATTGTCTCCGACGTGATGCGCAGCACCGATACCGGCGAATTTGCCGATATCCTGCTGCCGGCGCAGGCGTGGGGCGAGAAGAACGGCACCGTCACTAACTCGGAGCGGTGCCTCTCGCGCCAGCGCAGCTTCCTGCCGCCGCAGGGCGAGGCGCGGCCCGACTGGTGGATGCTGGCGCAGGTGGCGCAGCGGCTTGGCTACGGCGACGCCTTCGCCTGGCGTCATCCGGCAGCGATTTTCCGTGAACATGCCGCGCTTTCCGGTTTTGAAAATCACGGCAGGCGCGCCTTCGATATCAGCGGGCTGGCGCAGTTGAGCGATGAACAGTGGGATCGGCTGACGCCGGTCCAGTGGCCGGTGAACGCCGATTACCCGACCGGCTGCGCTCGTCTGTTCAGCGCGCGCCGCTTTTATCATCCCGACGGCAAGGCGCGTCTGCTGCCGATGACTCCCGTCGGGCCGCGTCAGGCTGTAAGCGAGAGATGGCCGCTGACGATGAATACCGGCCGCATTCGCGATCAGTGGCACACCATGACGCGCACCGGACTGGTGCCGCGCCTGATGCAGCACGACGCCGAACCGTTTGTTGCGCTGCATCCCGACGACGCGGCGCGCTACGGCATTCAGGCCGATGCGCTGGCGCGTATCCAGTCGCGTCACGGCTGGATGCTGGCGCGGGCCATTCTGACGGAGGATCAGACGTCCGGCTCGCTGTTCGTGCCGATGCACTGGAACCAGCGCTACTGCGCGGAGGGCAACGTGGGGCGCCTGGTAGCGCCGTGGCGCTGCGCCATTTCCGGCCAGCCGGAAAGCAAGCAGACGCCGGTGCGCATCCATCCCTGGCGCTGCGGCTGGCAGGGAATATTATTTGTTAGTGACAACGTCATGCTGCCGCCTGTGCAGTGGTGGTGCCGTATTCCGATGCCGGAGGGGGTCACGCGCTTTAGCCTGGCGAACGATGGGGACCCGCGCCGCTGGCTTCAGGCGCTGCTGCGCCCTGACTGGATTGTGCAGCAGGCGGAGGACGGCCAGGCGTTTCACCATCTGATCGCCTGGCGCGAAGGTAAGGTGATGCTGGCGTTTTACAGCGCCGCACGGCGACCTCAGACCGACGATGCGCTCATCGCCGCCGCCTTTCGGCAGCCGCCCGATACGCCGGAGGCGCGTTTCGCGCTGCTTGCCGGGCGCGCGGCGCAGGGCGAGGCGCGCGGCAAAACCATTTGCAGCTGCTTTGGCGTCGGGGAACGGCAGATCGCCGCCGCCGTGCGCCAGGGAGCGCTGACCTGCGCTGCGTTGGGTCAGCGGTTGCAGTGCGGCACCAACTGCGGCTCCTGCATACCGGAGCTGAAAAAACTGATTGAGCATTACGCGCCTCAGCAGGCTGAGGCGGCAGAGGAGAGAGGATCATGACGCAGCGGCTACCTTTACTGAACCAACTGTTAAACGGCCCGGAAGAACGGGCGCCATCAGCGCAGGGCTGCGTCTGGCTTGTCGGCGCCGGACCGGGCGACCCGGAGCTGTTGACGTTAAAGGCGCTGCGCCTGATTGGCGAGGCGGATGTGGTGGTCTACGATCGGCTGGTCAGCGAGGAAATTTTGGCGCTGATCCCGCCGACGACGCTGGCGCTTGATGTGGGCAAGACGCCCGGCTTTCACGGCATGACGCAGCAGCAGATTAGCCAGCTGCTGATCGACCTGGCGCGCAGCGGACGACAGGTCGTGCGGCTGAAGGGCGGCGACCCGTTTATTTTCGGTCGCGGCGGCGAAGAGATGCAGCAGTTGCAGACGGCGGGCGTTCCCTGTCATATCGTGCCGGGCATCACCGCCGCCATCGGCTGCGCGGCGGCCTGCGGCATTCCCCTGACGCACCGCGACTACGCGCAGTCGGTACGCTTCATCACCGGACACGGCAAAGCGGGCCGCCCGCAGCTGACGGGCGCAGGCTGGCAGGACGCCAGCCAGACGCTGGTGTTTTATATGGGGCTGACGTGGGGGGCGGAGTTGAGCAGCCAGTTACGTCAGCATGGGCGCGCGGCGGACACGCCGGTGGCGATTGTCGAACGCGGCACGCGACGCGATCAGCGCGTGCTGATCGCCACGCTGGCGACGCTGGAAGAGACGCTGCACCGGGAGCAGCCACAGTCGCCCGCGCTGATAATCGTCGGCGAGGTGGTGTCGCTTTACCGGGCAGAGGCGGAACCGCGGATGGAAAGTATGGCGGTGCGAAACTGATCATCAATGCCGCGATTTATTATCAGAACAGCGCGTTTTTCGGAGCCACGCCGCGCCGGGATAATCATGATCCAGTTCACAATTATGCTAAGCTAAGGGCTTACTCAACGCTGGACGGCCACCCATCATGAGAGATTAAGCTAATCCTGACGCCGCTATGTTATTAACGCATCGACTGATAAAAACCACCTTCACACTGCTGCTGAGCAGCGCCGCCTGGCTGCCTGACGCCCTGGCGTTCCAGACCGAGACGCGGGTGCCCGACGCGCCGTTCGACGATCCGGCGCGCTTCAGCACCATGCAGCAGCAGCTGCCGACGCTGGGCGTGGCCGACGATTCTCACGCTTTCTCCACCCGCCTGGCGCAGATCGCCAAAAGCATCGGCGAGGCGAGCAAAGAGGCGAGCGATGTCTCGTTCGGCGAACAGGCGAGCGTCTGGGCCTTTAACCACTTTCGCGACGAGATCGCCGACCGGCTGGTGAATGAAGGGCAGTCGCTGCTCTCTCCCTACGGCACGGCGCAGCTCTCGTTACAGGTGGACAGGGAAGGCAACTTTAACGGCAGCGGCGGACAGCTGCTGACGCCCTGGCAGGACAACTATCAATATCTGACCTTTTCCCAGCTGGGCGTTACCCAGACCGATGACGGTCTGGTCGGCAATGCCGGACTGGGGCAGCGTTGGGCGGCGGGCAAATGGCTGCTGGGCTATAACGCGCTGGTGGATCGCCAGTTCGATTCCGGCCTGCAGCGCGCGTCGCTCGGCACCGAGGCCTGGAGCGATTTCCTGCGCCTGTCGGCTAATTACTACACGCCGCTCAGCGGGTGGCGCAACAGCAGCCTTACCCAGCAGAGCCGCATGGCGCGCGGTTACGACATCACCACTCAGGGCTATCTGCCGTTTTATCGTCAGCTCGGCGTATCGGTCACCTGGGAGCAGTATCTCGGCAATAATGTCGATCTGTTCAATAACGGCAGCCCGGAGAAAAATCCGGTGTCGGTGAAGGTCGGCGTCAATTATACCCCGGTGCCGCTGCTCACTTTTACCGCCTCGCATAAAGAGGGCGAAAGCGGTCAGTCGCAGGATCAGCTGGGAATGCGTATCAACTATCGTCCCGGCGTGGCGTTGAGCAAGCAGCTTTCCGCCGACAACGTGGCGCAGGCGCGCTCGCTGCGCGGCAGCCGTTACGATCTGGTTGAACGCAACACCACGCCGGTGCTGGAGTTCCGCCAGCGTAAAACGCTGTCGGTGTTCCTGGCGACGCCGCCCTGGCAATTAAGTCCCGGTGAAACGCTGCCGTTGAAATTACAGATCCGCGCCGCCAATCCCATTACCGCCGTCAGCTGGCAGGGCGACACGCAGGCGCTGAGCCTGACGCCGCCGCCCGATAACCGCAGCCCGCAGGGTTGGACGGTGATTATGCCCGCCTGGGACAGCACGCCGGGCGCCAGCAATCAGTATCGCCTGTCGGTTACGGTGGAGGATAATAAACAGCAGCGCGTCACCTCAAACTGGATCACGCTGCAGCTGACGCCGCCGATGGCGCTGGAGTCAGGGCACGATCGCTTCGACCTGATGGCGCCCGCGGCCGACGCCGCGCCATCGCTCTGAATGCGCTGCAATAGCAGACATAAGAGAAGGGCGATCGCCCTTAAAAAAGCGGGGCCGCTGTGAAACGGCCCCGTTGAGTTTAATGCACTTTTAGTCCCGCTGCGGTCATCAACAGACGGAACAGGCTGGCGACGACAAACAGCGCCAGCACGCTGCCCGCCCAGATCGCCGCCATCCACAGCAGCCGCCGCCAGAGCGGCTGCTTCGCGGTTTTACGCGTCATGCGTTGCATTTCCATCCTTTCCTCCTGTCAATGATAACCCTGCTCAGGATCGATCTTGCCGCGGAACACGTAATAGCTCCAGAAGGTGTAGACCAGGATTAACGGGATAATAAACAGCGCGCCCACCAGCATAAAGCCCTGGCTCTGCGGCGGCGATGAGGCGGCGCGGAAGGTGATATCCGGCGGGATCAGGTTCGGCCAGATACTGATGCCCAGCCCGCTGAAGCCGAGGAATACCAGCGCCAACGTCAGGATAAAGGGCGCATAGTGCGCATCCGGCAGCCAGGCGTTGCGCCACAGCGCCCACGACACCAGCAGCACCAGAATCGGCACCGGCAGGAAGAAGAACAGGTTCGGCGTTGTGAACCAACGATCGGCGATCGCCTGGTGCGTCAGCGGCGTCCAGACGCTGACGATGGCCATCACCACCAGCAGCGCCAGCAGCAGCGGACGCGCCAGCTTGCGCATGGTTTGCAGCAGATGCCCTTCGGTTTTGATAATCAGCCAGCTAGCGCCCAGCAGCGCATAGGCGACGACCAGTCCCAGACCGCAGAACAGGCTGAACGGACTGATCCAGTCAAACACGCCGCCCGCCCATTCGCGGCCCTCCACCGGGAAGCCGTTCAGGAAGGCGCCCAGCACCACGCCCTGCGCGAAGGTGGCGAGAAAGGAGCCGGCGATAAACGACTTATCCCAGAAGGCGCGGTGCGATTCGGTCGCCTTGAAGCGGAACTCAAAGGCGACGCCGCGGAAAATTAGCCCGATCAGCATAATCGTCAGCGGGATCGCCAGCGCGTCCAGAATCACCGAATAGGCGAGCGGGAAGGCGCCGAACAGTCCCGCGCCTCCCATCACCAGCCAGGTTTCGTTGCCGTCCCAGACCGGCGCGACGGTGTTCATCATCACGTCGCGGTCCTTGCTTTCGCGCACCATCGGATAAAGCAGCCCGATGCCGAGGTCAAAACCGTCCATCACCACGTACATCAGAATGCTGAACACGATGATGATGAACCAGATCAGCGGAAGATCGATACCCATTATTTAATTCCTCCCAGTTCATCTTTCTTACGCTCATCAAGCGATTCATCGGCGGCGGAGAGCGGGCGCGCAGGGGTGCGCGGCGTGCCTGGACCGCCTTTCGGCGGATGATCGACGAACGGCTGCGGGCCACGGCCAATCAGCTTCAGCAGATAGACGACGCCGACGCCGAACACCGAGGCGTAAACCAGAATAAAAGCCAGCAGGCTGAGCGACATATGCAGCGTGCCGTGATGGGAGACCGCGTCGCGGGTGCGCAACAGCCCGTAAACCACCCACGGTTGACGTCCCACTTCGGTGGTGAACCAACCCGCCAGGATGGCGATAAGGCCGGAAGGTCCCAGCAGCAGCGCGAAGCGGTGGAACAGGCGCTGGTCATACAGGCGACCGCGCAGACGCAGCACCAGACTCCAGACGCCCGCCAGAATCATCAGCAGGCCCATCGCCACCATAATGCGGAAGGACCAGAAAACGATAGTGGAGTTCGGACGATCTTCCGGCGGGAAGCTTTTCAGCGCCGGGATCTGCTTAGTCAGGCTATGGGTCAAAATCAGGCTGCCCAGCACCGGGACTTCGACAGCGTATTTCGTTTCTTCCGCTTCCATATCAGGCAGGCCGAACAGGATCAGCGGCGTCGCTTCGCCCGGCGGGTTTTCCCAGTGGCCTTCAATCGCGGCGATTTTCGCCGGCTGGTGCTCCAGGGTATTCAGGCCATGGGCGTCGCCGATGCCCGCCTGAATCGGCGCGACGATCAACGCCATCCACATCGCCATCGAGAACATACGCTTAATGGCCGGGCTTTTATTGCCGCGCAGCAAATGCCATGCGCCCGATGCGCCGACGAAGAAGGCGGTGGTAAGGAAAGAAGCGGTCGCCATATGCAGCAGACGGTAAGGGAAAGAGGGGTTAAAGACCACTTTAAACCAGTCTGCCGGAATCAGCTGACCGTTAACCACTTCATAACCCTGCGGCGTGTGCATAAAGCTGTTGGAGGCAAGGATCCAGAAGGTCGACATCAGGGTGCCCAGCGCCACCATACAGGTAGAGAAGAAGTGCAGCCCTGGCCCGACGCGATTCCAGCCGAACATCATCACCCCAAGGAAGCCAGCTTCCAGGAAGAAGGCGGTCAGCACCTCATAAGTCAGCAGCGGGCCGGTGATACTGCCCGCAAAGGCGGAGAATCCGCTCCAGTTGGTGCCGAACTGATAGGCCATCACCAGACCGGATACCACCCCCATACCAAAGTTCACAGCGAAAATCTTCAACCAGAAATGATACAGATCGCGCCAGGTTTCATTACGGGTTTTTAGCCACAACGCTTCCAGCACCATCAGAAAACTGGCGAGGCCAATGGTGATTGCCGGAAAGATAATGTGAAAAGAGACCGTGAACGCGAATTGTATCCTTGCCAGTTCGAACGCGTCTAAACCGAACATAGCCACCTCGAAATGTTCATTATTTAACTTCCAAAAAAGGATGAGTCCTTGCCATAACACAACAAGTGTAGAAGAGGGTTCAGTAAAACACAGAAATGATAGGTATAACAGACACAGAAAATAACGAATCAGCTATAACAGTAATCGGTGGCGTTGCACCATAGCGAGGCATCACGCCTTTTTATCGCGCCTGTTTTGCCCTGTTTTAACAGCAAATGTTATTCAGGATCACAAAAGCAATATTTTATTTTCTCTCTGCATAATTCCGCTCTCGGATCTCCCGCCAATGCCGACGCCTCAGATAATTATTCACTATTTATGCATTAAGAGTGAATATCGCTGGGTTGTAAGTGATTGATTTTAGGTGTGGCGGATCGGTTTATGCATTTATAACGCTGGCTGGCATGAAGCGTGCAATCTAGAGTAGAGCTGCAATGAATCATTTCATTAACATAATTTAAACTTTTGATTCACCCTTCGGGTGATGCTATGAGGCCGCTATGCAACAGTCAGTTTCTCGTCAGGATTTTGATCGCTGGATGGTTCCCGCTTATTCTCCTGCCAGCTTTGTGCCCGATCGCGCTGAAGGTTCGCGTCTGTGGGATCAGAACGGCAAGGAATATATCGATTTTGCCGGCGGCATCGCCGTGAACGCGCTGGGACATGCGCACCCGGAACTTCAGCAGGCGTTGCAGCAGCAGGCGGCCAAACTTTGGCATACCGGCAACGGCTTTACCAATGCGCCGATTCTGCGCCTGGCGAAACAGCTGATTGACGCCACCTTCGCCGATCGCGTCTTTTTTTGTAACTCCGGCGCGGAAGCGAATGAAGCGGCGCTGAAGCTGGCGCGTAAATATGCCCATGACCATTTCGGCCCGGAGAAAAGCAATATCGTCGCGTTTAAAAACGCTTTTCATGGCCGCACGCTGTTTACCGTTACCGCTGGCGGCCAACCCGCCTATTCAAAAGATTTCGCGCCGCTGCCGGGCGGCATCGATCATGCGGTGTTCAACGATCTCGATTCGGCGGCGCAGCTGATCAATGCGCAGACTGCCGCGGTGATCGTCGAGCCGATTCAGGGCGAAGGCGGCGTGCTGCCGGCGGAACCCGCTTTCCTGCGCGGCCTGCGCGAGCTCTGCGATCGTCACAACGCGCTGCTGATTTTTGATGAAGTGCAGAGCGGCGTCGGCCGCACCGGGTCGCTCTACGCCTATATGCACTACGGCGTGACGCCGGACGTACTGAGCACCGCCAAGGCGCTTGGCGGCGGTTTCCCCATTGGCGCGATGCTGACCACGGAAAAGCTGGCGTCGGCGCTGAATGTCGGCAGCCACGGCACCACCTACGGCGGCAACCCGTTGGCGGGCGCGGTGGGCGGCAAGGTGCTGGAACTGATCAACCGCCCGGAGGTGCTGGAGGGGGTGCAGTTGCGCCACCGCTGGTTTACCGAGGGGCTGAACGCCATCAACCAGCGCCTGCGCCTTTTTAAAGAGGTGCGCGGTCTCGGTCTGTTGATCGGCGGCGTGCTGAACGAAGATTTCAGCGGCAAAGCGAAGCAGATTAGCCTGGCGGCAGCCGAGGAGGGCGTGATGGTACTGATCGCCGGCGCCAACGTCGTCCGTTTCGCGCCTGCGCTGATTATCAGCGAAGAGGATGTGAAAGAGGGGCTGGCCCGTTTTGAGCGCGCCTGCGAAGCGATAGTAAAAGGAGGCGCCTGATGATGTATATCCGTCCCGTTGAGCGCGACGATCTGCCGCAGCTGATGGCGCTGGCGGGTAAAACCGGCGGCGGCCTGACCTCGCTGCCAGCCGACAGCAAAACGCTGGCGGCGCGCATCGAGCGCTCGATTCAGACCTGGCAGGATACGCTGCCGCGCGCCGAGCAGGGCTATGTCTTTGTGCTGGCGGACAGCGAAACCCACCTGGCGTGCGGTATCTGCGCCATTGAGGTGGCGGTCGGTCTGCAGGACCCCTGGTACAACTTTCGCGTCGGCACCCAGGTGCACGCCTCGAAAGAGCTGGATGTTTATAACAACCTGGCGACGCTGTCGCTGTGCAACGATCATACCGGCAGCAGCGAACTCTGCACGCTGTTCCTTGACCCGTCGCGGCGCGACGGCAAAAACGGCTATCTGCTGTCGAAATCGCGCTTTCTTTTTATGGCCGCTTTCCGCGATCGCTTTATGACCAAAGTGGTGGCGGAGATGCGCGGGGTAAGCGATGAGCAGGGGCGTTCACCGTTCTGGGAAAGCGTGGGCAGCCACTTCTTCTCGATGGACTTTACCCAGGCCGATTTTCTCAGCGGCACCGGACAAAAGGCGTTTATCGCCGAGCTGATGCCGAAGCATCCGCTCTATGTGCATTACCTTTCGCCGGAGGCGCAGGCGGTAATCGGCCAGGTGCATCCGCAAACCGCGCCCGCGCGCGCGGTGCTGGAGGCGGAAGGTTTCCGTTATCAGAACTACGTCGATATTTTCGACGGCGGTCCGACGCTGGAGTGCGATATTGACCGCATCCGCGCGGTGCGCAAAAGCCGCCTGATGACCATGGAGGAAGGCGAGGCGAGCGGGGACGATCTGCCGCTCTGCCTGGTCAGCAACGACAACTATCACCACTTCCGCGTGCTGCTGCTGCGCGCCGATACGCAGCAGAACAGGCTGCGCGTGCCGGCGGACGCCGCGGAAATTTTACGCTGTCAGCCCGGCGACGCGCTGCGGGTTGTACCACTGTGTGGCGAGGAGAAAAAAGCATGACGCATTGTATTAATGGACAATGGATCGCGGGCGGCGGCGAGAGCTTCAGCAAAGCCGATCCGGTGGACGGCGCCCCGCTGTGGCGCGGCAACGCCGCCGACGCGCAACAGGTGGCCGCCGCCTGCGACGCCGCGCGCGCCGCTTTTCCCGCCTGGGCGCGGCTGCCGTTTTCGGCGCGTCAGACCCTGGTAGAAGCCTTTGCCGCGCAGCTGGAGCAGCATAAAGGCGAACTGAGCGAGACCATCGCACGCGAAACCGGCAAGCCACGCTGGGAGGCGCAGACGGAAGTGCAGGCGATGATCAACAAGATCGCCATTTCCGTGAAGGCGTACCACACGCGCACCGGCACCCATCAGGAGGCGGAAAGCGCGCTGCGCCATCGGCCGCACGGCGTACTGGCGGTGTTCGGCCCTTATAACTTCCCCGGCCATCTGCCCAACGGTCATATCGTTCCGGCGCTGCTGGCGGGCAACTGCGTAGTATTTAAACCCAGCGAGCTGACGCCGCTGACCGCGGAAAAAACCGTGCGTCTCTGGCTGGAGGCGGGCCTGCCTGCGGGCGTGCTGAATCTGGTGCAGGGCGGCCGCGAGACCGGACAGGCGCTGGCGCAGCAGCCGCAGATTGACGGCGTGCTGTTTACCGGCAGCGCCAACACCGGCTATCAGCTGCATCGCCAGTTCGCTGGCCAGCCGGAGAAGATGCTGGCGCTGGAGATGGGCGGCAACAACGCGCTGATTGTCGAGGATGCGCCTGATACCGACGCGGCGGTCTGGATCGCCGTGCAGTCCGCCTTTATTACCGCCGGTCAGCGTTGCACCTGCGCGCGTCGGCTGCTGGTAAAGCGCGGCGCGGAGGGGGACGCCTTCCTGCAGCGGCTGGTTGAGGTGACGCAGCAGCTGCGCATCGGCCGCTGGAACGATGAGCCGCAGCCTTTTATGGGCAGCGTAATTTCACCGCAGGCGGCGGAGCATATTTATCAGGAGTGGCAAAAACGCATCGCCCTCGGCGGCAAGGTGCTGTTGAAGATGCGCTGGCCGGCGCGCGACAGCGCGCTGCTGACGCCGGGGATTATCGATCTCACCGGCGTGAAGCAGGTGGCGGACGAAGAGGTGTTCGGGCCGCTGCTCGCCGTGGTGCGCTACGACAGTTTTGACGAGGCGATTCGGCTGGCGAACGCCACGCGTTACGGTCTGGCGTGCGGGCTGATCTCGCCGCAGCGCGAGAAATTCGACCAGCTGCTGATTGAGGCGCGCGCGGGCATTGTCAACTGGAACAAGCCGTTGACCGGCGCCGCCAGCACCGCGCCTTTCGGCGGCATTGGCGCCTCCGGCAACCACCGTGCCAGCGCCTGGTACGCGGCGGACTACTGCGCCTGGCCGATGGCCTCGCTGGAAACCCCGGAACTGACCCTGCCCGCCACGCTGGCGCCGGGCGTTGATTTCAGCCATCGCCAGGAGACGCGCTGATGAAAGCCAAAGAAGTCAACTTTGACGGGCTGGTGGGGCTGACGCACCACTACGCCGGACTGTCGTTCGGCAATGAAGCCTCCACGCGTCATCAGCATCAGCTCTCTAATCCCCGCCTGGCGGCGAAGCAGGGCCTGCTGAAAATGAAGGCGCTGGCGGACGCCGGTTTCGCGCAGGGGGTGATCCCACCGCATGAGCGGCCGAATCTGCCGGTGCTGCGCCAGCTCGGTTTCAGCGGCACGGACGCGCAGGTACTGGAAAAGGCGGCGCGTCAGGCGCCTCAGCTGCTCTCCGCCGTCAGCTCCGCCTCGGCAATGTGGGTGGCGAACGCCGCTACCGTATCGCCTTCCGCCGACAGCGCCGACGGCAAAACGCACTTTACCGTCGCCAACCTGAACAACAAATTCCACCGGGCGATCGAAGCGCCGACCACCGGCGCGCTGCTGCGTGCGATTTTCCGCGACGAGCGCTATTTCGCTCATCATCATGCTCTGCCGCAGGTGGCGCTGTTCGGCGACGAAGGCGCGGCGAACCATAACCGCTTCGGCGGCGATTACGGCGAGCCGGGCGTGCAGCTGTTCGTTTATGGCCGTGAAGAGGGGCACAGTGGACTGGTGCCGGCGCGCTATCCCGCACGTCAGACCCGCGAAGCGAGCGAGGCGGTGGCCCGACTGCATCAGCTCGATCCGGCGCGCACGATCTTTACCCAGCAGAATCCGGCGGTGATCGACCAGGGCGTGTTCCATAATGACGTTATCGCCGTCAGCAACCGTCATGTGCTGTTTTGTCATCAGCTGGCGTTTCTGCATCAGGAACGCCTGCTGGCGGAGCTGAGCGAAAAAGTGCCCGGTTTTACGCCGGTGATCGTCCCCGATGAGCGCGTATCGGTCGCCGACGCGGTTTCTACCTACCTGTTCAACAGTCAGCTGCTGAGCCGCGACAACGGCGATATGCTGCTGGTGCTGCCGCAGGAAGCGCGTCAGCATAACGGCGTCTGGTGTTATCTTTCCGAACTGGTAGAGAACGGTGGGCCGATTCGTGAGATGATGGTGTTCGATTTACGCGAAAGCATGTGCAACGGCGGCGGGCCAGCCTGTCTTCGCCTGCGCGTGGCGCTGAACGCCGTTGAGCAGCAGGCGGTGAACCCGGCAGTGATGATGAACGATCGTCTGTTCGACACGCTGAACCAGTGGGTCGACCGTTATTATCGCGATCGGCTCTCTCAGGCTGACCTGGCCGACCCGCAACTGCTGACCGAAGGACGTGAAGCGCTGGACGCGCTGACGCGTTTGCTAGACTTAGGAAGTGTTTATTCATTCCAGCAGGAATAAAACCGATGCGGCGGCGTCTGGCCCGACGCCGCCGGCTTCCGCGTCACAGGAGATGTCATGCAGGATCTGTTACAACAAACGCTCTCCGGCCATGCGCCGGCCGTTACCAGCGGGACGCTGCCGCATCTGCGCTGGCAGTGGCTGGATGAAGGCATTCTTGAACTGACCCCCCTGACGCCAACGCAGCACGCGGTGGCGATTTCCGCTGGCATTCACGGCAATGAAACCGCGCCGGTGGAGATAGTTAATCAGCTTATTACGCAGCTGCTGCAGGGCGAGACGCCGCTGGCGGTGCGGCTGCTGGTGCTGCTGGGCAATCCGCCTGCGCTGCGCGCCAACAAGCGCTATCTGCGCTGCGATCTGAACCGGCTGTTCGGCGGTCGCTGGCAGCAGTTTGAAGAGTGTCCCGAAGCGCAGCGCGCCTGGCGTCTGGAGCAGGCGCTGGAAACCTTCTGGCAGGCGGGCGCGCATCAGGAAGTGCGCTGGCATCTCGATCTGCATACCGCGATTCGCGGCTCTTACCATACGCGCTTCGGCGTAATGCCCCACAGCCAGCGCCCGTGGCCCGACGATTTTATGCACTGGCTGGCGGCGGCAGGCATGGAGGCGCTGGTGTTTCATCGCGCGCCGGGCGGCACCTTTACCCATTACAGCTGTGAACATTTTCAGGCCGCCAGCTCTACGCTGGAGCTGGGCAAAGCGCTTCCCTTCGGGCAGAACGATCTGACCCAGTTCGCGGCGGCGCAGCAGGCGCTGGCCGCGCTGCTGTTCGGCGACGCGCTGCCGGATGGCGCCGCGCCGCCGCGCCGCTATCGCGTATCGCAGCAGATTACGCGCAACAGCGAACGTTTCGCTCTCCATATGGGACCGGAAACGCTGAACTTTACCGCCTTTCCGCAGGGAACCCTGCTGGCGGAGGATGGCGAAACGCGCTATTTCGTGCAGCAGGCGCGGGAATATGTGCTGTTTCCCAATCCCAACGTGGCGACAGGGCTGCGCGCCGGACTGATGCTGGTGGAAGATAACGCCCACAACGCCTTGCTTAGCGGCGAAAGCCTGAAATAACCACGCCGCCGGACAGGGCGACGCTGTCAGCCGGGCGGCAGGCTCGCCGCCGAAAAACGGGCGCTGCCTTTCTACTCAGCGCGCGTTAACTTTTTCTTTCCTCAATTCTGTCCCAGGGGTTACACTTCTCCACAATTCCCGCCAAATTCCGCACAGTGTCATATTTTTTTGCAATTCCTCACCTTAATCTTCTTATTCTCTCCAGGATTGCTGCATTTTTATCTTCTATGCTTTCAGGGCTTTACTCATGAACTGAGTAC
>NZ_JANION010000059.1:0-1573 GCF_024610815.1 Mixta sp. | reverse complement strand
GTGATGAATGTTTCATTTACAGAAAAATGATCCTAAAGATTCTGAAATCTGTGCAATCAGTTGGTATTAAAGAAAAAAGGCCGCGAAGGCGGCCTTATTCCCTGTTAATTTCTGGGGTTTAATTATTTATAGGGCAGGCGAATATCTTTAAACATCGCTTCAATATCTTCGTTAGAGCGCAAAGCGACGGCGGCATCTACTACGTCGCGGGTCAGATGCGGCGCAAAACGCTGAATAAAATCATACATATAGCTGCGTAAAAAGGTGCTGCGCCTGAAGCCGATTTTCGTTGTGCTGTTGGTGAAGATTTCAGAGGCTTCAATACGCACCAGGTCGGGATCGGAGACCGGATCGACCGCCATGCTGGCGATAACGCCTACGCCCAGCCCCAGCCGTACATAGGTTTTAATCACGTCGGCATCGGTCGCGGTGAAGACGATGCGCGGCGACAGTCCTGCCCGATTAAAGGCAGTATCCAGCTCAGAACGCCCGGTAAAGCCGAAGGTATAGGTGACCAGCGGATATTCCGCCAGTTCCTCAATGGTGACATTGCTTTTCCCCGCTAACGGATGATCGGGCGTGACGACAATCGCCCGGTTCCAGTGGTAGCAAGGCAACATAATTAAATCATCATAAAGATGCAGCGCTTCGGTGGCGATGGCGAAATCGGCGTTCCCTTTTGAGACTGCCTCCGCGATCTGCGTCGGCGAGCCCTGATGCATATGCAGCGAGACACGCGGATAGCGTTCGATAAAGCCTTTAATCACGCCCGGCAAAGCGTAACGCGCCTGCGTATGGGTGGTCGCGACATAAAGCGAGCCTTTATCCGGCCAGGTGTGTTCGCCAGCGACGGATTTAATCGCATCCACTTTTGACAGCACTTCACGCGCGATCCGAATAATTTCTTCGCCAGCTGGCGTGACCTGCGTCAGATGTTTGCCGCTGCGGGCAAAAATCTGAATGCCCAGCTCATCTTCCAGCATGCGCACCTGCTTGCTGATACCCGGCTGCGAGGTGTACAGCCCTTCGGCGGTAGAAGAAACGTTCAGATTGTGATTAACCACTTCCACGATGTAACGCAGCTGCTGCAATTTCATAGTTATTCATCCCGAGATAACGCCACGCGCTGAACCCGCGCGCAATCAGGGGAAACGCCTCTAAGCAAAGGCGCCGCGGACGGGTATAGCACCAGGAAAATTCAGAAGGTAAAGCTATAACAACTATAACATTTTCGTGTCTGATGTATAGCTTTTAGCTATAAGGCAGTAAAAGAAAAGGCCAGTCGATGACTGGCCTTGTGAAGCGGGACGCTTATTTTTCCGTGACGCGCCATTCGCCGTCGACATAGAAGGCGGACCAGCCGGTGGCCTTTCCCTCCTTCTCGGAGCTGACGTACTGCTGCTTCGTCTTACGACTGAAGCGCACCAGCGTCTTATTGCCCTGATCGTCTGTTGCTGGCGCATCGGCTAAATAGCGCAGCTTTTCCGGCAGGCGATCGCGGAAGCGTTGCAGCTCCTCGACCAGCGGCGCGCGGGTTTCACGCGATTTCGGGAAGGTGTTGGCGGCCAGGAAT